>NZ_JBYRFX010001062.1:0-15840 GCF_057815775.1 Inquilinus sp. | reverse complement strand
TGCCAGGCTGGAGATCCCGAACACGCTCTACATCTCCAGCCTGGCGCTGTACGAGGCGTGGCGGAACCAGGGCCTGGGCACCAGGCTGCTGGAGGCGGCCCGGCAGCGGGCGGCGGATCTCGGCCTCGCCGGCCTCAGCCTGATCGACTATGCGTCGAACATCGGCGCCCGGCGCTTCTACGAACGGCACGGCTTCCGCATCGTCGATTCCTGCACGATCGTGCCGCACCCGATGCTGCGGGTGACGGGCGAGGCCTATCTGATGCAGTACCCGTGACTGTCGGCGGGATGACCGGGGTCAGATGATCCCGAGCATCCGCGCCAGCAGCAGCATGCCGGTGATGATGATGGCGCCCCAGGTCAGCGACGACACGCTGAGATGGATGCCGAAGGCCGGCAGGCGCGGGATCTTGGTCGGGCCGCCCGCTGGGGCCCGGCCAGGCGCCGCGGCCGGCGCCCGGCGCGACGAGCCGGAGGGCAGCAGTGCCGCCAGCCGGGTGGCGATCGCCAGGATCTCGGCGCTCGACCGCTCGCTGCGGGCCGCGCCGGTGATGATCTCCGCCAGCTCCCGCGTCGCCGCCTCGCGCGGCTGGCGCGACAGCCGGCCGGCATCCGCCCAGGGGTCGCCGCCGAGCCGCCCGAGCATCGACACCACGCTCAGGGGCATGCCGTTCGATTCCGTGCCGACATCCGCGTACAGGAAGGTGTTCAGGTCCGAGTTCTGCAGGCGGAAGACGTCGGTGTCGGGCATGTCTTCGGCAACCGCAATGTCGGGGGCCTCATAAATGGGACATTTCTTTCCAAATTCAACCGATATTCCTGGAAGATCATTGCTTTCGGGCCGGGGTGGCGGCGGCTAGAACAGGCCCTGGACCCAGCCCAGCCCGCTCATCGCCTGCCACACCGCGCCGGCCGCGACGGCCAGCATCAGCGCGGCGACGGCGAGGGCCAGGCACAGCAGCAGCCCGTCCTCCTCCAGATACGCCACCGCGATCAGCACGATGGCCAGGGCCGGCGGCACGTTGCTGAGCGGGATCGGCGCCAGCAGCATGGCGCCGAGCAGCAGCACCACCGCGCCGACGCCGCGGCGCGCCGCCTCTAACGGCACCGCCCAGCGCGGGTGGATGAAGCCCTCGACCCGGCGCAGCACCGGCACGACGCGGCCGAGGGTGCGGGCCAGCCCCTGGGTGCGAATGCTGCGCGCGGCGACGCGGCCGGGGAAGACCGGGCCGGCATGGCCCAGCATCATCTGCACCGCGAGGATGCCGAGCAGCGGCCCGACCAGGCCGGATGCGCCGGGCATCACCCCGAGCAGCGCCAGCAGCAGCATGATCAGGCCGAAGGAGCGGTCGCCCAGGCGGGCCACCAGCCAGCCCAGCGTCACCCGCTCCGCCGGCGCCTCGCGCAGCAGCCCGTCCAGCAGGTCGGAGGTCGGGATCCGGGTCGCCATGGTCGGGCCAGGATAGCCGATCGACCGGCGACCCGCCTCCGCCCGTGCTGCATCGCAGCCCTCTCAGGCCGGCGGCAGCGCCGCCGCGATGCGGCCGGCCAGGACGCGCAAGGTCCCGGCATCGGCCATCTCGCCATGGCCGTGGCCCTTCATCGGCCGGCCCTCCCAGCGCGGGATGACGTGGAAGTGCAGGTGGTCGACCGTCTGGCCGGCAGCGGCGCCGTTGAACTGGGCCACCATCAGCCCGTCCGGCTGCAGCGCCGTGTGCACCGCCGCCGCGACCCGCTGCACCGCGGCGATCAGCAGCCCCAGCGTGGCCGGGTCGACCTCCAGGAGGTTGCGAGCCGTGCCTTGCTTGGGGATCACCAGGACATGGCCTTCGGCCTGCGGGAACACATCCATGAAGGCGAGGATGGCGTCGTCCTGGTAGACCGGCACCGACGGCAGCTCGCCGCGCAGGATCCGGGCGAAGACATTGGCCGGGTCGTAGGCTCCGTCGAGCGACATGGGTGATGCGTCCTCTTGGGTTACAGGGGCTGCGTCCGCTCCAGCGGCACCGCGTTGCGGTCACGGCCCGCCAGCTGCGCCCGCCAGTCCGGCAGTGGCTCAGGCAGGCGCCCGGCCCGGGCCAGCGCGGTCGCCGCCCAGACGGTGTCGGCCAGGGCGCAGCCCTGGGCCCGCAGGCGCAACGACAGCATCTGCTCGTTCAGGATCGCCAGGGTCTTCTGCTCGAAGAAGCCCAGCGTGTCCGCCTTCAGCGTGAAGCGGGAGTGCCACTCCACCCCCTGGCCGGTGCCGGCGCCGAGCAGCCAGTCGGTGATGTAGCGCCGATAGGTCTCGGACAGCGGCGCGTCCGGCCGGAACGGCGCCGCCGGGTCGCCGGAGAAGAACGTCGCGCGCTGGTCGGGCCCGATCGAGACCGGCGAGCCGAGGCGGCGCAGCTCTGCCGGCGGCAGCAGCAGGAAGGACGACCGGATCCAGTGCTGCGACTCCTGCCCCAGCAGGGCGACCGGGCGGTCGTAATGGTCGATGTGGCCGCAGGCGATGCGATGGCGCGCGATCTCGGCCAGCAGCGCGTCGTCGAAGCGCCTGAGATAGCCGGTGTAGAGCGTGTCGAAGGCCGAGGTGGCGAGGTGGATCAGGTCGTAATCGTCGAGCTCCGCATCGGCGAAGCGCAGACCGCGCTCCCAGGCCGAGAACTCCCAGGCGGCATTGTCGCCGCCGATCACCGTCAGATCGCCCGGCCCGGAAGCGACATGGCCTTCGGGCAGCGCGTTGTCGATCACCACGATGCGGCGCCGGGCGGCCGGCATGCGGCGGCGGAACACGGCATCGATCGCCGCCAGGGCATCGGGATACTTCTCGGTGCCATGCCGGGCCATCAGGGTCAGCACCCGCAGGCCGCGGCCGGGCAGCAGCCGGGCCGCCATCCTCCACCCCAGCGCAGGGAGGCTCCGGCGCGCTGACGGCATGGTCCGCTACAGCCCGCTGTCGGGGCCGTCGCTCTCCGCCACCCGCAGCAGGTACTGGCCATAGCCGCTCTTCACGAAGCGGTTGGCCTGCACCACCAGCTCGTCATGGTTGATGAAGCCCTGGTGGAAGGCGATCTCCTCCGGGCAGGCGACGCGCTGGCCCTGCCGCCGCTCCAGGGTCTGCACGTAGCTGGCGGCCTCGAGCAGACTGTCATGCGTGCCCATGTCGAACCAGGCGAAGCCGCGGCCCATCTTCTGCACATGCAGCTGGCCACGCTCGAGATAGGCGCGGTTGACGTCGGTGATCTCCAGCTCGCCGCGGGCCGAGGGCTTCAGGTTCGCAGCGATGTCGACCACCTGCGAATCGTAGAAATAGAGGCCGGTGACCGCCCAGTTCGAGGTCGGCTGGGGCGGCTTCTCCTCGATCACGGCGGCGCGGCCGTCAGCGCCGAAATTGACCACGCCGTAGCGTTCGGGGTCGTTGACGTAATAGGCGAAGACGCTGGCGCCCTGCGTCTCGGCGGTGGCGGCGCCCAGCAGCTCCGGCAGGCCGTGGCCGTGATAGATGTTGTCGCCCAGGATCAGGGCCGAAGGGCCGCCGGCGACGAAATCGGCACCAATGATATAGGCCTGGGCGAGGCCGTCCGGGCTGGGCTGCACGGCATATTCGAAGGCCATGCCCCATTGCGACCCGTCGCCGAGCAGCCGCTGGAACTGCGGCATGTCGTGCGGGGTCGAGATCACCAGCACCTCGCGGATGCCGGCCAGCATCAGCACGCTGAGCGGGTAGTAGATCATCGGCTTGTCATAGACCGGCATCAGCTGCTTCGAGGTGGCCAGCGTCAGCGGATGCAACCGCGTGCCGCTGCCGCCGGCAAGGATGATGCCCTTCATAGACGAGAACTCCAGTTGCCTGTGTCAATTGCGGCAGAGCTATACTCTAAAATCAGAACCAGTCAGCTCAGTGGCAGAAACGAACATCCGCATCATCGCGAGTGACCGATGCCGCGGCTATCCGGCAGCGCATGGGCCGCGACCGTGCCGCGCATGAGCCAGTGCCAAGCTGTCGAGATCGAATCGTCAAGATCGAAGCGCGGAATGAAATCGAGGATGCGCGCCGCCTTGACCGGGTCGGCCACCAGTTCGGGCGCGTCGCCGGGCCGGGCAGCGACCACCCGCATCGGGATCGGCCGACCGGTGATGCGCTCCGCGGCGGCAATCACCTGACGGACGGAATAGCCCTTGCCGGTGCCGAGATTGAAAGCATCCGATTCGCCACCGGCGAGGAGATACTCCAGCGCGCGCAGATGCGCGTCGGCCAGATCGTCGACATGGATATAGTCGCGGATGCAGGTGCCATCCGGGGTTGGATGATCCTCGCCCAGGATGTCGATCCGCGGTAGCCGGCCCGCCGCGGCCATCAGCACCCGCGGGATCAAATGGGTTTCTGGATCATGATCCTCGCCGATTGCCCCCGCCGGATCGGCCCCGCAGGCGTTGAAGTAGCGCAAAGCAACCCAACGCAGGCCGTAAGCCATGCCGCAATCGGCGAGCATTCGCTCGACCATCAGCTTTGACCAGCCATAGGGGTGGAGCGGAAGCTGCGGCAGATCCTCCGTCAGCGGGCTGCGGTCGACAGAACCATAGGTGGCACAGGTGCTGGAGAACACGATGCGGCTGATGCCGGCGCGACGTGCCGCGGCGAGCAGGGCGAGAGAGCCCCCGACATTGTTGTCGTAGTAGCGTTCCGGCTCGACGGTGGATTCACCGACATAGGTCAACGCCGCGAAATGCAGGATCGCAATAGGGCGATGTCGCGCCATGGCCCGATCCAGGGCATCCGAATCGCGAATATCGGCTTCCTCCAGCGGCCCCCATTGCACGAATTCCCGGTGGCCACGCGAGAGGTCGTCATAGGCGACCGGGATATAGCCTGCTTCAGCCAACCGCTTGCAGGTGTGGCTGCCGATATAGCCGGCGCCGCCGGTGACGAGTATGGCACGGGTCACAACGGATCCTCTTCCATGTCGCATGGCATGTCGTGCCCGATAGGACAAGACGACGGCGCCTGACGCGGTGCGCAATCAGGCATCAGGCACCGCATCCGTCAAGCACCTCGGTCCCACGCCGCCGCCCAGGCCAGGACCGGCCCCAGCACCGGCAGGCGCCGCAGCCGTCCGAGGCGGCGATGGCGGTTGAGATCGGACACCTTCACCGCGAGCCGACGCCCCTCCGGTGACCGGTGCAGGCCGACCAGCAGTTCGATCTTGGCGTCGCGCCCGGTCTGCAATTGGTTGAGCCCGGCCACCAATTCGGCCGATTCCGGCATCCGCCGCAACAGCCCTTGATAGGCCGCCCGCACGAATTGTTCGTCCTCTAGTGCCAGGAACTCGCTGAGTGCGTATTTCCGGCGGGCCGGGAAGGGCTCCTCGACGCCCGAACCGCGCAACTCCCCCTCGATCCGTCGGCGCCGCTCGGCTTCAGCCCGGATCCGCGCGATCACTTCGGCCACCCCGGCCGGTGGGCCTGGCGCTGTCATACCTCTGCCATCGCGGCGTCGATGGCAGCCAGGAAACGGTCGGCGATCACCGGCCAGGCATAGCGATCTTCAGCCAGGCGGCGGGCGGCCATCATCCGCGCCGCGAGCGCGGCACTGCCGTTTTCCGCCTGCAGTCGCCGCAACGCCGCTGGAAAATCCTCAAGGTCGCTCAACCTCAGATGCACGCCATCATCCACCGCCAGCCCGCGGACGCCATGGGGGGTGGAGATCACCGGCACACCACTGGCAAAATAGTCGAGCATCTTCAGATTGGTACCCGATCCTCCGAGCATCGGATTGAGGGCGCCGTCGACGGTGCCAAGCACCGTATCCTTGGTCATGTCGTCGACCTCGCCCATCAACCCAACATTGGCTGGGACCAACTGGTGGGCGACATGACTGCAGACGCTGCCCACGATCAGGAATCGGATGTCGGGGCATGAAGCAGCGAAGCGCAAGACGGCATCGAGTGCGTCAGCGTTCGGCTTGTGGCCGCTGCCCATGAACAGCAGCGTGGTCGCATCCCCCAGCCCGAGGCGATCCTGTCGTGCCCGCCGTGCGGCCGGCCCGATATAGGTGACGGTGTCGAGATCCACGCCGTTCGGCAGTTCGACGATATGTGCAGTCGGCACGCCGAAGTCTCGCCGGAACACCAACCCATCGGTCTCGGCGCAAACGAGCACCCGGGCCGCGGCGGCGCAACACTCCCGCTCGACCCGCTCGGTCTCCGCCAACAATTCGCGCGCCATGGGCGTGTCAGGCAGCATCTGGCGCTTGAGCAGCGTCTCGACATTGTGAGCCTCATACCACGGCGGCCGGTCGGCCACCTCGCGCAGCAGCGGGAACAGGTAAGGATGCGATGCCACAGTCAGATCGGCACCGGAGGCGGAGGCCGCCAGGGCAGCCCGGTACATAGGGCTGAGATGAATCAGCCGGGGCATGGCAACATCGGTGATCGGGACGCCGGGGATGGCCCGGGTGAACGCCAGCTCCGCCTGCCGGTGGGCCTTCGATTTCGGCACCCGGATCTCGCGCAGACCAGGCGCGATCTCGCGTTCGGAGGGCAGGTCGTTGGCGTTGGTCACACAGACAATTTCGACGTCGTGGTGCCTCGCCAACAGCCGGTAGAGGTGAAAGACCCGGCTCTGCCCACCCGCGCGCGGTGGCCAGATCGGGAAGGGAACGGCGACGCTGATCTTCCGGCGCGGCAAGTCACGGGATAAAAAGCCCGGTGCACCAGTACCGATGGTGATCCCGGAAGCGCTCACGAAGCACCCGCTGGCCGGCAGGACCGGCTAGCGCGACCGGCCGAGTGACATGGACGGGGCACAACCTCTGCGGTATAGCAGCCGCGAAACCCTGACATAGGTCTGGCATGCATCCTGATACTCAGACGGATACGATCGCTCAAGCCGTCTCCGTTCCCACCTTCTGGCTTCCTGAGTTTCTGGATCACTCCGCCTGGTTGGAGCATGCACCGTTCGCCTTCTGGCTCATCGATGCTCTGCGCCCCCGTTGCATCGTCGAACTTGGAACCCATCGAGGTTATTCCCACTTCGCATTCTGCCAATCGGTGAGGCATCTCAAGCTCGACACGCGTTGTTATGCAATCGACACATGGCAAGGTGACGAGCATGCCGGATTTTATAGCGAATCCGTGTACGAGCAGGTTCGCGAATATCATGACAGCCGATATGCCGATTTCTCCCAGCTCGTCCGCGCGACTTTCGATGAGGCCCTTCGGTATATTCCAGACGGCTCGATCGATCTTCTCCACATCGATGGACGCCATTTCTATGAAGATGTGAAACACGATTTCGATGCTTGGCGACCCAAGCTGTCGGATCGGTCGGTTGTCCTATTTCATGATACGAACGTCCGGGAGCGGGATTTCGGCGTCTTCAAGCTCTGGGGAGAGTTGCAGGGGCAATATCCGAACTTCGAATTTTTGCATGGCCATGGTCTCGGCGTGGTCGCCTACGGGGGATCGGTTCCCGAAGCCGTGCTTCGCTTCCTGTCGCTGCGATCGAGCGAACAGACGGCAGCAATCCGTCAGATCTATAGCCGTCTCGGGGCTTCGCTGACCATCCTCTTGGATCATCGGGTCCAAGGAACAGCTCTCTCCGAACTCCGCGCCGAGATCGCACGCATCGAGGAGAGACTGGTAAACGAGTCGTTGCGCAGTGAGGAGAGGCTGGCAACCGAAACCGCCAGCCGGGATATGCAACTCTCCGCAAAGATCCGGCATTTCGAGGAGTCCGAGCGTCGGCGGGCGGACGCGGAAACACGGCTCGGCGAGGCCCTGAACCTTCTCGCGGAAATGCGACAGGCGCAGGACGCCAGGACCGCCGAGATCCATGACGCGCGAACCCAGCAGGCACACCTGGCGAGCCAGTTGAACGAAACGCGCGAGCGTTGGCGGGCCCTTCGCCGCTCCTGGCCTTGGAAGGCAACCGCATTGCTTCGAGAGCTGGATCTGGGTTTGGGCAAGCTGAAACAACGGGTTCGGAGAGGGGGGAGAAGGGTCGATGCTCGAGGCAACAAGGTGCCGCGCGGTTTCTTCAGCCGTTTAGGCCGGTCGATCGACAAGCGGTATCGTCGGCTTCGGTCTCTGCCGTCGCCTCAGGCAGATCGTCTCCCGCGCGTCAGTTCACCTGCTTCGATCAGCCCTCATGGCCATCACGGATGGTACGGGGCTGATGCTCTCTCGCCAGGACAATGGTTCGAAAGGGCCAGGATCGGGAGGAATGCGGCACAATATGAGCAAGAAACCAACGCCATCATTCAACGCTATGCTCTGATCGAGGCGAAGCCCGCGCCGCGTCCCCTCCATATGCGGCTGGGCAGCGGAGATACGGTCCGAAGGTTCCTGGAAGCCGCATCGCCCCCGACATCCGTGCCGCCGAGCCAAGTGCCTGTCTCCTATTCGATCGTGACGTCATTCTATCGCCACATCGATTTCTTCCGCCGCTGCGCGGAAAGCGTGGCGGGCCTGACGGATGCGTCTGATCCACAGACAGCAGGCTGCCGAATCGAATGGATCGTGTTGAACGACGATCCCGACGTGCATGATGCGTCGCTCCGCGAGTTGATCCCGCCATCTTTGCTTGGCAACACCCGTATCATCTCCGACGGCACCAATCGTGGCATTGTCGGCCGGCTGAACCAGGGGGTCGAGGCCGCACGATTCCCATGGATTCTGTTCCTGGATTGCGATGACGAGATCGAGCCGCAAGCGCTGAGCGTGCTCGACCACTACATAGCAAAACTGCCACTTTGCCGTTACATCTGCTCGTCAATGATCGATATCGATGAGCACGGCAACGAACTGCGTCATCGCCAGCATGAGCATCCGACGACGGATCTGTTTGAACGCGGAATGGTGGCTGGGCACCTCAAGGCCATTCGACGCGATCTGATCGATGCGGTGGGCGGCTTCAATCCCAGGTTCAGTGGCGTACAGGATTTCGATTTCGCCTTGCGGGCCGCGGCATCTGAACCGTTGCTTCAGATTCCGGAGGCTCTCTACCGCTACCGTTGGCACGGGCACTCGCAATCGGTGTCGTCCCAATCGCGCCAGGCACGGCTGGCGCGGCACGTGCTGGCGCGTTTTCTGCGGGACCACTTGGCCGCACCGATCTCCCCGCCGGTCTGCGGCGATGATCTTCGGGAAGAGCCGAGGGGCCTTTGTATCATCCGCACCCAGGGCACCAGGTTGGAGTTGTTAGCGGCAGCGGTTAGGTCGGTTCTCGAACAGCGACCGTGGATCACACCCTGTGTGGTCGTGCATGGCGGTGAAACCGTTTTCTCCAATCTGCGGGACTGGCTCGCGGAAGTCGGGTCCGATATCGTTGTCCTTCATGCCCCGGATACGGAACGTCGAAGGGGTTACCCTTGCAATGTCGCTCTGGATTTTCTGACCGAGAATCGCAGGACATATGATTTCCTGTGCTTTCTCGATGACGACGACCACCTGCTTCCCGGCTTCAGCGAACGTCTGACCGATGCAGCAAGACTATCGCGGGCTGACGTCGTGTTCGGATTGACCAACGCGATTTCCGAAGCGGGCGCCGTAGAGGCCATGCATCACCTTCTTCCGATAATGGCCTTGTTCGTGGACAACTTTATCCCCATCAATGCTTATATCGTCCGCACCGAGGCCTTGATTGCCTGTGCGGCCCGCTTCGATGAGACGATCAACTATCTGGAAGACTGGGATTTCCTGCTGCAACTGCTGGCAGCCGGGGCTCGCTTCACCCCTGTGTTCGAGACGGTCTCCGAATTTCGGCTGATCGGCGACGGCAACGTCGCCGTCAAGCAAGATCCCATCCATTTCGAAGAATGCGCCTTGCGGATCAGAACCCGAACCCGGGCCGCCCTCGAAGCCCTTTCGCCCGGCGTATTTTGGCGCGATATCATCGACTTTCCGGACGACCAGGCACAGTTTTTGGAGGCGCGGCACTTGGCGCAGCTGGAAGCCGCCCGGATTCTGTTCAAGGCCTGAGGACGATCTTGCAATGAACGATCATGACAATGCCGTCTCCGTGGTCATGCCGGTCTTCACCCGCAAGACGTCCGTGGAAGCTCTTCGCCTATTGCGCCGGGCCATCGAATCCGTGGTGGATCAGAAATTCCCAGGGCCAATGGAATTTCTGATCATCGATGACGGATGCCAAACCCCAATTCGGCAATTCGCCACCCAGCTCGGGCCTTGCGCCAACGAGGTTCGCTGGCTTCGGCATGATGTGAACAAGGGTATCGTCGGCGCCCTCAACACGGGACTCCGGTCAGCATCCTACCCCCTTATTGCCCGCATCGATGCTGACGATCGCTGGACCGAACACAAGATCGAGCAACAATTGGCGTTGTTCGACGAGGATCCGGATCTGACCATCACCGCCACCGGCATGACCCGCGTGACGCCCACGGGCGACGTTATCGACACGCCTATTCGTCCTGCCGGCTGGCCGGGCATCCTGGATTTCTTTGTCAACGGTGGCTGTCCGTTCCCACACGGCAGCGTCATTGCCCGACGCGAGATCTATCGCCTGCTCGGCGGATATTCGGCAGACGCCGATTTCCAACATTGCGAGGACTATGCGCTCTGGGGTGTCTGGTTGCGCTTCTTCAAGCCGGCGATGATCGAAGCGCCACTCTACCAGTACACGATCTCGGCGACATCGGTGTCGTCTCTTCACGCCAGTGAGCAGAGCCGGGCGTCGCAAATCGTGAGAGAACGGTTCAAAGACGTCGATATCGCCCGGACGCTGCCTTCGGCCCTGCAAGGGTTGGCGGATGCGACAGATGCCTCCGTCATGGAAGCAGGCGTGCTTTGCTACCGGTTATGGAAACATCACCACCTGACGGTACGGGTGCCGCGGGAGAGTATCAGTTTTATTCAGAGCATTCTGCCGGATCGCGATGTGGTTGCGGCGAATGATGAGCATGCCATCGACTGGCAGGATCTGCTGCACCGGACCACTCCCCGATCCAACGAGACGCTTGTCGCCGTATCGGCCCTTCCTGCCTGATCGTGGAGGCATCGGACTGAGCGGGGGCGCTGCGGTAATCTGGAATCGCTTGGGATCACGGGTTGGGAGGCAAGGCATCCGGCCGATCTGAGAACGCATCGGTCCAGATTTGAGCGGCCACATCCGCCCAGCGGCGCAGCCCGGCGGCCCGGATCCGGTCTTCCCGCATCTGCAGGTAGCCCGGCTCCCAGATCGCCCGCGCGATGACCCGGTGCATATCGGCGGGATCCTGCGGATCGACATAATCGACCAGGTCGCCGCCGACCTGCGGCATCGACGATGTCTTCGAGGCGACGCAGTGCTTGCCGAACCACAGGCTCTCGCCGATCGGCAGGCCCCAGCCCTCATATAGGCTGGGAAACACGGTGAAGCTGCAATGGCGATACAGGAAGGCCAGTTCGGCGTCCGACGGCACCTGGGCCACGGCGACCGTCCCGCCGAGATTGCCGGTCTCCGCCAGCAGATCGAACAGGTCGTCGGTCCGCCAGCCGCGCTGGCCCGCCAGCACCAGCCGTGGCAGCCGGTCGCCGAATTCCTGGCGCAGCGAGTCCCAGACCTTGCACAGGGCGAACGCGTTTTTGCGGACCTCGATCGTGCCGACGCAGAGCACGAACGGCCGGTCGGCAAGGGCCCGCACCGCCGATCCGATCGCGGCGTCATCGCCGGCTTCGCCCATGAACTCATGGGCCAGGGGAACGACACGGGTCGGGATCCCGGCGGCGCCGGCCGGCATCACCTCCCGCAGATCCGCCTGGGTCTGGTCGGATACGCAGAGAAACCCGGAGACATAGTCGGGCGTGCGATCGAGGAAGCGACGGAACTCGACGTCATGCCCGGGCTTCGCCACCTCCGGCAGCTTGAGCGGGATGACATCGTGGATGAGTTGGAAAACGGCGTTGCCCGCGGCCTTCCGGGTGCCGAGGAAATCGATATAGGTGTCGTTGCGCAGCGTGGGCACCGGCACGAAGATCCTGTCTTGCGGCGCGATCGTCGGGCGCGACAGACGGTTGCCGGCACCACGCGCGCCGCCCAGCCGCCAGCGCAGCCGGTCGAGCTTCGCGGCGAGCCGGCGCAGCGGCCTGCGGTCGCCGCCAGCCGCATCGTTGGGGATCGCCATGTCGCGCAGGAACCGGGCGTGGTGTGACTCGAACCGGTAGTCAGGCCCGAGGAACGAGAGGTCGATCTCGACGGGCTGCCGGAGCTTGGGATGCCACGCGAGGCCGCGGACCGCCTCCGGCCCATGCGTCGCCACGAGGTGCCCGACGATCCGCAGCACCACGCGCTGGACGCCGGTGACCGTGCTGTGGCCGCGGGCATGCGCCAGGATCGGCGTCATGTCGCAGAACAGTCGTGGTGCCTGGTCCCCGGATGCTGCGCCGGCCCGAAGCCTCGCCGTCACCCAGCCACCGCGATGGGCAGCGGCGCCTCGGCCTCAGCCTCGGCGACATCGTCCTCGGCCGTCTGCATCGCCCACAGCCGGGCGTACAGGCCGCCGCGCTGCAGCAGTTCGGCATGGCTGCCGGTCTCGATGACCTGGCCCTGGTCCATCACATAGATCAGGTCGGCGCCACGCACGGTCGACAGGCGATGCGCGATCATCACCGTGGTGCGGCCGATCATCAGGCGGGTCAGCGCCTCCTGCACCTGGCGCTCATTCTCGGTGTCGAGGGCCGAGGTCGCCTCGTCCAGCAGCAGGATCGGTGCGTTCTTCAGCATAGCGCGGGCGATCGACAGGCGCTGCCGCTGCCCGCCCGACAGGCGCACGCCCTGCTCACCGATCATGGTGTCGTAGCCCTGCGGCAGGTCGAGGATGAACTCATGCGCCGCCGCCGCCCGGGCCGCGGCCTCGACCTCCTCCTGGCTGGCGCCGGGCCGGGCGAAGGCGATGTTTTCGCGCACGCTGGCATCGAACAGCGTCGTCTCCTGGCTGACCAGGCCGATCTGGTCGCGCAGCGAGTGCTGGGTGATGTCGCGGATGTCGTGCCCCTCGACCCGCACCACGCCGCCGGTCGGGTCGTAGAAGCGCGGGATCAGGTTCAACAGCGTCGACTTGCCGGCGCCGGAGGGGCCGACCAGCGCCACGGTCTGCCCCGCCGGGATGTTGATCGAGACGCCGCGCAGCGCCGGGATCGACGGGCCGTAGGCGAAATGCACATCCTCCAGCGCGACAGCACCGGTGGCCTGACCGAGCGTGACCGCGCCGGCCCGGTCCCGGATCGACGGCTCCTTGTCGATCATGTCGAAGATGCCTTCGGCGGCGGTCAACCCCTGCTGCATCGTGCCCCAGGTGTTCACGATCCGCTTCAACGGGTCGTAGGCCAGGATCACGGCGGCGATGAAGGCGGTGAAGGCGCCGGTGGTCCGGGTGCCGGCGATCACCTGCGACCCGCCGTAGAAGATCACACCAGCGATGGCCAGGCCCGATAGCGCGTCCATGAACGGCGCGTTGTAGGATTTGATCTTCGTCATCCGCTGCGACAGCTTCGACACCGACTGGACGAAGGTGTTGGTCGCCTTGATCGCCCGCGGCTCGGCATTGTAGGCCTTGACGTGGCGGATGCCCTGGAACACCTGGGTCAGGTAGCTGGTCAGCTCGCCCATGCCGTACTGCGACTTGCGGGTGACCTTGCGCAGGTCGCGCCCGACCTTGAGCAGGGGGAAGATCGACAGCGGGAAGGTGATCGACGCGATCAGCGCCAGCTTCCAGTCCAGCAGGAACATCGCCACGATGTAGCCGACCACCGAGGTCGCATCGCGCCCGATGCTGGCGGCGCCGGTCGAGACCGCGCCGGACACGGCCTGGACGTTGAAGGTGAAGGTGCTGACCAGGTGGCCCGAGGCGGTGGCATGGAAGCTGGCGAGATCGTCCCAGATCTTCTTGCTGAACATCCGCATCTGCAGCTCGGCCACGATGCGCCGGCCAATGCTGTTCATCACCACGGTGAAGCCATAGGTCGCGGCGCCGCGGACAAAGAAGATCGCCACCACGGCGAGCGAGATCGGCACCAGCAGCTCGGGCCGCTTGTCGGTGAAGATGCCGTCGAGGATCTTCTGCAGCGTGTAGGGGATGGCCACGCTGGCGGCACTGGTCGCCGCCAGGCACAGGAAGGCGATCACGAAGCGCCAGAAATGGCCCTTCATGTGTTCGCGGATCATCCGCTTCGCGAGCTCCCAGTCGGTCGGCTGCCCTGGGACGCGCGGCGCGCGCGGGAGGCGTGGTGTCTTGCTCATGGGGTGCTCATATAGCGCCGTCTGGCCGATCCGCCAAATGACAGTCGCGACAAGCAGCCACCGGCAGCGCCGACGGTTCCCTCGACTGGACCATCTTGCCCGCGATCTGGGCCCCCGAAACGACGACGGGGTGCGGCACCGCCGCCCGGCCGGATCGACCGGCGGGGGCGGGGCACGCACCCCGTGGGAAAAGGGACGGTCCGTCGCCCTGGGGCGCGGCCGTCTGTCTCAGGCCTCAGCGACTGTAGGTGCCGCGGGCGATCGAGTCGAAATCCGCCGGGCCGATGCCCAGCTCTTCCATCTCTCGCCGGTCGAGCTTCAGCAGCTCGTCATGGATCCGGGCGTACTCGCGGTGCTCGGCGATGCGGCGGGCGGCCGCCTGGCGGATCCGGGCGAACAGGCCGGCGGGACGGGCGGGGGTGGAGACGAAATCCAAAACGTCGATATGCATGCTTACCTCTGTGCCGGCCGATACCGGCTCCCTCTGGTGTCTTCGGTTGCATGCCTAATGTAGGATGTTCTCGCCGGGACAGGATCAGAGTTTTTGCAGCGCAGCAATGGTAAGTGCGCATGTCACGACTTTGACACGATCTCACCCGGATTCCGCACTTCCACCGCCGACCCGCCGTTGCGTGGGAACAATGATCTGCGCGCCTATGTCTGGCAGGTGCTTTTCGGGGGCCCTCATTCATCCGATCCGTAACTGTGAAATCCTGCAATCCACACACCGCATGCCGCGATTCATTGACGGAGCCGGCCCGCGCACGATATCTAGACGGAACCGGAATGATCCACCGTGACGGGTCCGCGGCGATTTGATGGGAAGCAGCTTGCGCCCGCGACACCAACCGCTAAAGCGCCACGATGCAGGTCGTGGTTCCCTCGGATGACGAGGCGAGGACACGACGATGGCCAGGACGGTACCCCACAGCCCTTTTGCGCGACGGCCCCTGTCCACGGATCGGGCGGCTGTGGCGCGGATGCGCTGTCGCCGCACCTGACCCAGGCCCCGCGCCCGCCGTCCCCTGCCCTCTGCTTTGCAGCGACCGGGCAGCCTCTGATCCCGACCGCTTCCACCACCCGGCGCTTCCCATGATCCGTCTCGATTCCGTCTCCAAGACCTTCAACCGCCCGGGCCAGGCCCAGGTCGCGGCGCTGGCCGACGTGTCGCTGACCGTCGAGCGCGGCGAGATCTTCGGCGTGATCGGCCCCAGCGGCGCCGGCAAGTCGACGCTGATCCGGCTGATCAACCTGCTGGAGCGGCCGACCGCCGGCACCGTGACGGTCGACGGCACCGAGCTGACGGCCCTGCCGGAATCCGCGCTGCGGGCCGAACGCCGGAAGATCGGCATGATCTTCCAGCATTTCGCGCTGCTGTCCTCGCGCACCGTGTTCGGCAATGTCGCCCTGCCGCTGGAGCTGGCCGGCCTGGACCGCCGCACCATCGCCCAGCGGGTCGACCGGCTGCTGGAGCTGGTCGGGTTGACCGACAAGCGCGACCGCTACCCGGCCGAACTGTCCGGCGGCCAGAAGCAGCGCGTCGGTGTCGCCCGCGCCCTGGCCAGCGAGCCGAACGTGCTGCTGTGCGACGAGGCGACCTCGGCGCTCGACCCCGAG
>NZ_JBYRFX010001061.1:0-5746 GCF_057815775.1 Inquilinus sp. | reverse complement strand
CCGCAGAACAAGGGCGTGCTGCAGCTGGTCGGCCAGCAATGGGCCAAGGTCGGGGTCAAGCTCAACATCCTCTCGGGCTCGGCCGGCAGCACGGTCTCGGACAATCTCGACCCGCTGAAGACCCCCGTTGTCGTGGCCGAGGTCGGGCGCGCCGACCCCGATGTGATCAAGAGCCAGTTCCACTACGCCAACCGCGACGCGCTGCTGCAGAAGGGCGGGTCCAGCTCGAAGGTGCAGAGCTTCGTCGACGCCAAGCTGAACACGCAGCTGGAGGCCGTGGCGTCCGAGACCGACCCGGCGAAGCACCTGCAGCTCGCGGGCGAGGTCCAGGCCTACCTGCTGGACCAGGCCTATGTGATTCCGATCTTCGAAGAGCCGCAGGTTTTTGCCGGGGCGCCTTACGTCAAGGGCATCGCCTTCGAAGCGGTCGGCCGCCCGAGCTTCTACGGCACCTGGCTGGCCGCCCACTAAGGACTCGATCCTGCCGGATCCGGGCGCCGCGCCCGGATCCGGACCTCTTTCCACCATCATCCGCAACCCGGGCTTCAGGAACGCACCCCATGTCCAGATACCTGTTCGGCCGGATCGGGCAGGCCGTGCTGGTCCTGTGGGCCGCCTTCACGGTTTCGTTCATCCTGCTGCAGGCGCTGCCGGGCGACGCCATCCTGATCAAGTTCCAGAACCCGGACATGGGTCTGAGCCCGGAGCAGATCACCGAGATCCGGGCTTCCTATGGCGCCGACAGCCCGGTCTGGGTGCAGTATGTCCACACCATCGGCAACTTCCTGACCGGCGATCTCGGCTACTCCATCCAGGCTGGCGTTCCCGTCGCCGACCAGTTGCTGACCACCCTGCCGGCGACCGGCCGGCTGGCCGGCTTCGGCTTCCTGCTGGCCGCCATCCTGGCTGCGGTGATCGCCTTCCTGTCCAGCCTGGCGCCGGTGGCGTGGCTGCGGTCGGTCATCCAGTCTCTGCCGTCGCTGTTCATCTCGGTGCCGACCTTCTGGCTGGGAATCGTGCTGATCCAGGTCGTGTCGTTCCGGCTGAAGCTGATCCCGGTGATCAACCCCGGCGAATGGCGCGGCCTGATCCTGCCGGTGCTGACGGTCGCCATCCCGATCTCGGCGCCGCTGGCGCAGATCCTGATCCGCAGCATCGACGATGTGCAGACCCGGCCGTTCGTCGCCGTGGCCCGGGCAAAGGGCGCCAGCCGCAGCCGGGTGCTGTGGCGGCATGTGGCGGGCAATGCGATCCTGCCGACCCTGACCATCGCCGGAATCCTGCTCGGCGAACTCCTGGCCGGGGCGGTGATCACCGAGGCGGTGTTCGGCCTCAACGGCATCGGCACGCTGACCCAGCAGGCGGTCAACAACGAGGACACCTCCGTCCTCCAGGCGGTCGTGGTGATTTCCGCGACGGCCTTCGTGATCATCAATCTGATCGTGGATCTGCTCTATCCCGTGCTCGATCCACGGCTGGCCAGGACGATCGGGGCCTCGGCATGAACACCTTGCCGCGAGTGGACGACAGCGCGCCGGTGAACCAGGCCTCTGCGGTGTCGGGCAGCGCGGCGCCGGCCGCCAAACGATCGCTGGCCTCCCGGATCCGGCGCATCCGGCCGGGGCTGGTCCTGGCCTGGCTTGTGGTCGCCGTGGTCATCCTCTGGTCGATCGCGCCGGGCCTGTTCACCGCCTATAGCGGCACCGAGGGCGTGGCGGGGCAGCAGCTGCTGCCGCCCAGCGCGGCGCATATCCTAGGCACCGACCAGATCGGGCGGGACCTGTTCGCGCGCATCGTCTACGGCGCGGTGAACTCCCTGTCCGGCGCCGTGGCCGCGGTCGCCGTCGGCTTGGTCGTCGGCACCATCCTCGGCCTGGTCGCAGGCTCCCTCGGCGGCCGGTTCGACGACGCGGCGATGCGGATCGTCGATGTCCTGCTCTCGATCCCCGCCCTGTTCCTGTCGCTCAGCATCATCGTCCTGCTGGGATTCGGCGGGGTGAACGCCGCCATCGCCGTCGGGGTCACCTCTGTCGCCAAATTCGCCCGGCTGGTCCGGTCCGAGGTCGTCGGCGTCCGGCGCACCGACTATGTCGAGGCCGCGTTCGGCAGCGGCGGGACGTTCGGCGCCGTGCTGTGGCGGCATATCCTGCCGAACTCGCTGACCTCGGTCATCGCCTTCACGGCGCTGCAGTTCGGCAGCGCGATCCTGTCGATCTCGACGCTCGGCTTCCTCGGCTACGGCGCGCCGCCGCCCACGCCGGAATGGGGGCTGCTGATCGCCGAGGGCCGGAACTACGTCTCCACCGCCTGGTGGCTGACGACGTTTCCCGGCATCGCCGTGGTCCTGATCGTGCTGTCGGCCAACCGCATCAGCCAGTCCGTCCGCGGGAGGGATGCATGATCGCCGCGCACGAGACCGATGCGGTCCCGGTCCTGGAGCTGGAAAACGTCGCCATCTCCTACCGGGAGCATGAGCAGCATCACCGCGTCGTCCACGACGTATCCTTCCACATCATGCCCGGCGAGGTCGTGGCCCTGGTCGGGGAATCCGGTTCGGGCAAGACCACGACGGCCCAGGCGGTGATCGGGCTCCTGGCCGGGAATGGCCGGCTGGACCATGGCGCCATCCGCCTCAACGGCACGGATATCGCCGGCTGGTCGCAGAAGCGGCTCGACACCATCCGGGGCGCGCGGATCAGCCTGATCCCGCAGGACCCGTCCAGCTCGCTCAACCCGGTCAAGACCATCGGCGCCCAGGTCGGGGAGATCCTGAAGATCCATGGCCGCGGCGACCGCAAGGCGATCCGCAACCGGGTGGTCGAGCTGCTGTCCCGGGTCGGCCTGTCCCGGCCGGAGCTGCGGGCGGCGCAGTATCCGCACGAGCTGTCGGGCGGCATGCGCCAGCGGGTGCTGATCGCCATTGCGATCGCACTGCAGCCCGACCTGATCATCGCCGACGAACCCACCAGCGCCCTGGATGTGACCGTCCAGCGCCGCATTCTCGACCTCATCGACGAGCTGCGCCGGGAATACGGCACCGCGGTGCTGCTGGTGACCCACGATCTCGGCGTCGCCGCCGACCGGTCCGACCGGCTGGTGGTGCTGCAGGGTGGCCGCATCCAGGTACAGGGCGCCACCGCCCGGGTCCTGGCGGCACCCAGCCACCCCTATACCCGCCGGCTGCTGGCCGACGCCCCATCCCTGGCGAAGGGCCAGTTCCGCGCGCCCCGGGCCCTGGCCGCCGACGGCCGGGACGACAATGCCATCGTGGTCGACAACCTGGTCCAGGACTTCGCCCGCGGCGGCCGCGGCAAGGAGACGGTGCGGGCGGTCGACGGCGTGTCCTTCGCGGTCCGGCGCGGAACGACCCATGCCATCGTCGGCGAGTCCGGCTCCGGCAAGACCACGACGGTGCGGTCCGTGGTCGGCTTCCAGAAGCCCGGCGGCGGCCGCATCCTGATCGACGGCACCGACCCGGCGACGCTGAAGGGCGAGGCGTTGCGGCAGTTCCGCAAGACGATCCAGCTGGTCTATCAGAACCCGTTCGGCTCGCTCGACCCGCGGCAGAGCATCTTCGAGATCATCGAGGAGCCGCTGCTGAACTTCGGCCGCCTGCCGAAGCCCGCCCGGGCCGCCAAGGTGCACCGCATGCTCGACCGGGTCGGCCTGCCCGCCGCTGTCGCGGCCCGGCCGCCCCGGGCCTTGTCGGGCGGCCAGCGGCAGCGCGTCGCCATCGCCCGCGCGCTGGTGCTCGACCCGCAGATCCTGGTGCTGGACGAGGCGGTGTCGGCCCTCGACGTCACGGTCCAGGCGCAGATCCTGGGCTTGCTGGACGAACTGCAGCGGGATCTCGGCCTGACCTATCTGTTCGTCTCCCACGATCTCGCCGTGGTGCGCCAGATCGCCGACACCGTGTCGGTGCTGCACAATGGCCGCCAGGTCGACAGCGGCACGGTCGAGGAGGTCTTCCTGCGGCCGCGCAGCGACTACACGCGCGAGCTGATCGACGCCATTCCCGGCAAGAAGACACCGGCCCTTGCCTGATACCCGCCCCGATTCTGCCCCGGACGGCCGATGAGAAAAGTGCGACAGCGATGACAGTGAAACGGCTCGGCTTCTTCACCCGGCTGCTCGACGAGGCGACGGCGCAGGAGCGCTATCGCCTGGCGACGGAGCAGATCGTGGCGGCAGAGCGGCATGGCTTCGACAGCGCCTGGGTCGCCCAGCATCATTTCCATGAGCCCGAGGGCGGCCTGCCGGCGCCGCTGGTGTTCCTGGCCCAGGTCGCAGCACGGACTTCCCGTGTCCGCCTCGGCACCGGCATCATCACCCTGCCGCTGGAGCACCCGGTGCGGGTGGCGGAGGATGCGGCCGTGCTCGACCTGCTGTCCGACGGACGGCTGGAAATCGGGGTCGGCACCGGCGGCACGCCATCGGCCTTCGCCGCCTTCGGCTTCGACAGTGCCGAACGGTCGGAGATCTTCGCCCGGCATCTGCGGGTGCTGCTCGACGCCTGGGGCGGCGCGCCGCTCGATGGTGCCGACACCCGGCTGTATCCGGCGGCGCCGCAGCTGCTCGACCGCGTCTGGCAGGCGACCTTCTCGGTCGCCGGCGGGGCCCGCGCCGGGGCGGCCGGCGACGGGCTGATGCTGTCCCGCACCCAGCCGCGGCCGGCCGATGCGCCCGGCGCCTCGCTGGCCGAGATCCAGAACCCGATCATCGACGCCTATCTCGCGGCACTGCCGCCGGGGCGGGAGCCGCGCATCCTCGGGTCGCGCAGCGTGTTCGTCGCCGACGACCGGGCCGAGGCACGGCGCTTCGCCGAGCGCGGGCGGCGCCGGCAGGCCGACCGCTTCGCCGCCGCCGGGCGCGGCGCCCCGGGCGACACGCTGGACCAGCTGATCGCCGCCTCCGACGTGCATCTCGGCACGCCGCAGGAGGTGATCGACTCCCTCGCCGCCGACGACACGCTGCGCCGCGCCACCGACCTGGTGGTGCAGGTGCATTCGGTCGACCCGCCGCACCCCTTCATCCTGCGCTCGATCGAGCTGGTGGCGCAGGAGGTCGCGCCCTCCCTCGGCTGGACGCGCCGGGACAAGGGCGAGACGATCCGCGCCGCCGCGGCCTGCTGAACGCCGTCACGACAGCGGCAAGACCATTCGCGTGAAGAGGACCAGACGATGAGTGCACCGACGGCCGATGTCATCGACCTGCTGGCCGGGATCGAACCGGGCTCCCGCCTCGACGGCATCCGGGCGCAGCGGACAGTGGCCCGCGAGAATGCCCAGAAGAGCTGGCTGGCGCTGTTCGAGCCCGAGATCCCCGGCACCGTGACGGCGCTGGAGCGCCGCGCCGTCGCCGCCTTCGTCGCCGTGCTGCACCGCGAGCCGGCGCCGGCCGGCTTCTACGCCGACGCCCTGGCCGGGCAGGACGGCTCGGCCGCCATCGCCGCCGCCATCGCGGCGGAAGCGGAGCGGGGAGCAGCGACAGGCCCCTATGGCCATTACCCCGCCGGTCCGCTGAGCGGCGAAGATGTGGACGGCCCGACCTACCGGGTCGCGGACGAGTCCCGGCGCATTCTCGGCCCGCGCCTCGCCGCCGCGCTGGAGCATGTGCATCTGCTGGTGTTCCGGCCGCGCGACGCCAGCGCCGCGGCGCTGCAGGCGCTGCTCGACGCTGGCTGGTCGACCACCGACATCGTCACCCTGTCGCAACTGGTCGCCTTCCTGTCCTTCCAGATCCGCGT
>NZ_JBYRFX010001060.1:0-4555 GCF_057815775.1 Inquilinus sp. | reverse complement strand
GTACGCCGCCCCCGCCTTCAGCACACCCAGCACCGACACCACCATCGACACCGAACGCGGCAGCGCTATCCCCACCACGCTCTCCGGACCGATCCCCCGGCCGATCAGCACATGCGCCAGCCGGTTCGCTCGGGCGTTCAGCTCCGCGTAGCTCACCACCTCGCCGCCATGCTCCAGCGCCACCGCATCCGGTGTCCGGCGCACCTGCGCCTCGAACAGATCCGGCACCGTCCCGCCAGACACCGCCCGATCCGTCCCATTCCAACCCGTCAGCAGACGGGACCGCTCCTCCCCATCCAGAAGCTCGATCCGCCCCACCGACTGCAATGGATCCGACACCACCGACCCCAGCAGCTTCAGGAAACGTCGCTGATGCTCGGCGACCTCGGCAGCTCCATAAACCTCCGGATTCGCATCGAAATCGATGCGGAGCCCTTCCTGCTGCAACGAAGAATAAAGAGCGATCGTGAGATCCTCGACCGGCCCGTGCGCGAGGTTGTGGAGCTTTGCGACCGCCTCGCCAAATCGCAGTTCATAGTCAAACTGCATGACATTGATTGTCGGCCCATAAAGCCTCGGCCCACCGCCGATCGAGCGAAGCTCCCGGGTGAGATCTTCAGCCCGATAGGATTGATGTCTGAGCGTTGAGCGGACTTCGGCGGCAACTTTATTTACAATGCCAACAAACGACGATTGCCGCTCCACTTGAATTCGGAGAGGCAAGACATTCGATAGAGTGCCGATGATCTTTCGCTCCAAGGCACCGCGTCGTCCGAGAACGGGCAATCCAAGGCTCACACACTCCTCGCCGGTCACCCGGCTGAGATAAACTGCCGATGCGGCGATGAGCAGCTGTGGCCAGCTTGCCCCCGCCCCGGTCGCAACAGCCGAAAGTGCGTTGAACTCGGGCGCGGAAAGCACGCAGGTCTCACGCAGAAACGAGGACCCCGGCTCCGCCGATCCGGCGCCCAAGGAGACGACCTCGGCTCTGCCATCGAGACGGTCGAGCCAGAACCGACGATCAGCCGCACACTGCTCGGACCCCCGGTATTTGCGATCCCGTTCAAGGATCTCTTGCAGGAATCCGAACGCCGCCGGCTCGAAAGATCGCGACAATATCTGGTCGTAGAGCTCGCACAATCGCTGCGTGAACACGGATGCACTGTGCCCGTCCATCACGATATGATGCAATTTTTGATAGAAAACGAACTCGCCATCGCCAATTTTGAACAAGACAAATGTAAATAACGCATCGCCAGTCAGATCGAGCGGCCTGGACAGATCGGTGGCCATCCACTGCATGGCCCGCTCATCAGCATCATGTTCAGCACTATAATCAAAAAATGGCATCTGCCATTCCAGATATGGCAACAATATTTGTGCTATTTCATCATCATTGTCCTTAATAAAGCGAGTTCTAAGTACCTCGATCTCAGATAACCTAGTTTTTACGGCAGCCTGGAAAGCGGAAACATCGATATGTCCGCCTATCCTCAGATACTCGGCGATATTGTATTTGGCATTCTGAGGATCGAGTTGCTGTGAGAGCCAGATCTCGCGTTGCACCGCGGTCAATGGCCAGCAACGGTCCGTTACAGCGTCCAAAATCATCCTCTCAACTGCATTCGGATGCCGCCGACGGCGATCAGATGTCATCCAGAAGAGCGCGCTGCCACACGGGTGGGAATGAACGATGGCATGGCGGCAAAAGTGGCCAATGCACAGCCGTCCGCGACATCAGCAACACGCAAATCTGCCAGACATTTGATTCGAAATCGAACAGGACCGCGACCTATCGCAGTGCGGCCTCCGAACGGCTCCACAGGATCAAAAAAGATACAACACAATGAACATTGGGACCGGACCGATCAAAAAAGCACAAAAAGAGTTGCGTCCCAATACCCGATCCGCATCCGATTCCCCGAATTGACCTTACGCCACTTCAGCTGCGGCTCCCGCGATCGTGGATTTACCTCTCTTCACTATAGATTTGCCCCGGCTGAACATATCCTCAAAATACTTGCGATATGTTTCCTGCCGGAAGTCAACAAAAGTTCCACCCGATTCAAAATGCTGGGTGAATACCTTGCCGACGCCGAAAGTAAAGGCCCCATAGGTCACAGGTACGCTTGCTGCGCCCAAAATGGCACCGAAAAACGGGACCACCTTCACCACACTGCCTGCGATCGATCTCGCAGCCCCGATACCGCCGATGCTGGAAAACAGCGCAACAATCGCTGCCTTTCCGAGGTTCTCGGAGTATGGCACGTCGTAATGCTTCGATAACCGCCGCAGCATCGCAAGCTGGATAATCAGGTTGGCGGCGGCGTCAACAATCGGGATCGGGATCAGGCCCGAACCTGCACTCATCAAAGTATAATTCTGAACGATCTTTTCTGCCCCTGCACGTCGCCCCCTAAGAAGTTCTTCTGGTGTCTCGACCGTTGCTGCAGCGGCTACGGGATCGGGGCCGGCCGCATCCGCGTCGTCGGCATCGATCTTATTTCCAGTTGAATTGGCCATCTCAAATTCTCCATCCGGTTGATATCGAGTTGAGAGTCACCGTATAACGCGACCTTGATATACCTTGCGGCGTAGGATTCTGAGTGTCTTAAGGACGAGGGTCCCACTCTAGAGCCGCTTGCGCACGAAGCTCAACCACTTCGTCTTCTTACTGCCCATCCATTGCATTGATGAGGCTATTTGGCCGCATGTCGGTCCAGTGCGTTTCGATATGGGACAGGCAGGTGGCACGGGAGTCCGGTCCGAAGGTTGTGACCCAGCCGGCGGGAACGTCGATGTAGGCCGGCCATAGGGAATGTTGTCCCTCGTCGTTGACAAGCACCAAAAAGCTGCCGTCTTCGGTTTCGAATGGATTGGTCATGGCAAAGGTTCCTCTCTTGATGAAATCGTAGTGTGTCTCGTCTGCTCGAGCGCGGCGGCGAGGATCGGGCCGATCCGGGCGAGGGCATCCGGCTGCATCATCCTGCCGTGCTGGCAGGCGACGTCATGGGCGATGATGCGGCCCGTCGCATAGGGCTGCCAGGCGTCGGGTGAGCTCAGGTTCTCCTCGTGCTCCACGAGGGTTGCCCGGAAGAGCAACACGTCGCTGCGGACGATATCGGGGACAAATGTCCTGAGGAGACCGGAGCTGGCACGGAGGTTTGCAAACATCCGCTCGAGAACATCGTCGTCGAAGCTGGCGAGGGGAGTTCCCGGGCGGCTTAGGAAGTGCTCTTTGACACGGGCGAACGAGAGCGGTCCCTCACCGAGGTCGATCGGCTCGCCGTCGAAATCCTCCATCAGCACAGCCAATATGTCCTGGTCGTTCGGCTGGTGCTCGCCCGCCTCCGGCCGCGGGGGATAGCCGTCGAGAATGGCGAGCAGAGGGACCATCTCTTGCTGCTCCTGCAGTTTCGTGGCGATGGCATGGGCGAGAAGGCCACCGAGGGACCAGCCGAGCAGATGGTAAGGGCCCTTGGGCTGAACGGTGCGGATCTGATCGAGATAGTCTGCGGCCATGGCGTCGACGTCGGCCGAGTGGTGGGTGGGATCATTGAGGTCGCGTGACTGCAACCCGTAGACTGGCTGATCGGCCGGCAGGTGCCGCAGCAGGCCGGCATAGGGCCAGGCGAGGCCCCCGCCCGGATGGATGCAGAACAG
This sequence comes from Inquilinus sp., assembly GCF_057815775.1. Taxonomy (NCBI): domain Bacteria; kingdom Pseudomonadati; phylum Pseudomonadota; class Alphaproteobacteria; order Rhodospirillales; family Rhodospirillaceae; genus Inquilinus; species Inquilinus sp. The sequence continues at coordinate 892 of NZ_JBYRFX010001060.1, read as the reverse complement.
GGGTGGCCGGCTTCCTCGCACCCGCAACGGCAGCAGGACGGCCAGCGAGGTGCCGGGGGCCTCGGTGGCGTCAATCCGCGCGTCCAGCGCCGCCACCGTCTGCGCCTCGAACAGCGTCCGGATCGACAGTTGCACCCCCAACGCCGATCGGATCCGGCTCACCAGCCGTGTCGCCAGCAGCGAATGCCCGCCGAGGTCGAAGAAGCTGTCATCCAGCCCCACGCCCTCAAGCCCCAGCACCTCCGCGAACAGCTCCGCCAGGATCTGCTCCTGCGCCGTCCGCGGCGCCCGGCTGGCGACCGTCCCGTAGGACGGCGCCGGCAGTGCCCGACGATCCAGCTTGCCGATCGGCGTCAGCGGCAATGCCTCCAGCACCACCACCGCCGACGGAACCATGTGCTCCGGCAGGCGCAGCCCCACATGCCGGCGCAGCTCCGCCCCATCGGGCGAAGCACCCGCCGCTGCCACGACGTAGCCGACCAGCTGCTTGTGCCCCGGCTGGTCTTCTCGCGCGATCACCGCCGCCTGGCTCACCGCCGGATGCGACGACAGCGCCGCCGCCACCTCGCCAGGCTCGATCCGGAACCCACGGATCTTCACCTGCTCATCCGCACGGCCGAGATAGTCCAGGGTGCCATCCGGACGCCACCGCGCCAGATCCCCTGTCCGGTACATCCGGCTGCCGGGGGTGCCGAACGGGCACGCGACGAACCGCTCCGCCGTCAGCCTGGCACGGTTCAGATAGCCCCGCGCCAGCCCCGATCCCGCGATGTACAGCTCTCCCGCCACGCCCACGGGCACCGGACGCAGCCCCGCATCGAGGACGTAGGCCTGCGTGTTCCAGATCGGAGCGCCGATGGGAATGGAATTCGGCCAGCGGTTGACATCTCGC
>NZ_JBYRFX010001059.1:0-14460 GCF_057815775.1 Inquilinus sp. | reverse complement strand
ACCACCGCGCCGATGCTGATCTTCGGCTGCCTGGGGCTGCTGCGGCCGCTGAAGGGCTGGCTGGTCGCCGCGCAATACATCAACAAGGCCGGCGAAGCGCGGCTGGTCCGCGACGGCGAGGACTGATCAGTCGCTGCCGGTCTTTCCCAACCACGGATCCGGGCCCGGGTCACGGCCGGCCCCGACCTCGGCCAGCCGGTCGAAATAATGGGCCCAGCCTTCGGCGTGGCCGGCACATTGCTTCGCGTCGGGCAGGCCGCTGTGGGTCATCCGCACCAGCGTACCGTCCGGCTGCTCGATCAGGTCGATCTCGACCAGGCTTGACCCCGGCGGCACCGCCTCGCTGCCGTCCCAGCCGAAGCTGTAGGCCAGGCGATGCACCGGCACCACCTCGCGAAAGCTGCCGCGCGCGACATGCGCGCCTGTGACGTTGACGAGGTAGATCCCGCCGGGCTGCGGCTCGAGCTCCGCCTCGGTGCCCATCCAGCGCAGGATCTTGTCGGGGTCGGTCAGCAGGGCGAAAACGGCGGCCGGCGGCGCCGCGATGCGGGTCTCGCGCCGGACGACGAGGTCTTCTGGCATCATGTCCTCCCTGATGGCGTCACAGCGATGAATCGGGGGATGAGTCGGGGCCGGCCAGCACGTCGGCCAGGCGATCGAGGAAATGGGTCCAGCCCTTCTCATGGTCGGGCAGCGCCGCCGGCGGCAGGCCGCTATGGGTCATGCGCATCAGCGTGCCGTCAGGCTGTTCGATCAGGTCGATTTCGACCAGGCTCGACCCCGGCGGCACTTCGGCATTGCCGTCCCAGCCGAAATCGTAGACCAGGCGATGCACCGGCACCACCTCGCGGAAGCTGCCGCGCGCCACGTCGTTGCCGTTGACGTCGAGCAGGTACAGGCCACCGGGCTGCGGGTCCAGCGTCGCGGCGACGCCCATCCAGCGCACGATCTTCCGCGGGTCGGTCAGGAAGGCGAAGACGGTCGCGGGCGGCGCCTGGATCCGGATCTCGCGCCGGAACACGGTCGGGTCGGTCATCTCGGTCGCTTCCCCCGCAGCCCCCCGGCGGTGACCGGGATCTGTCCGGACCGAGAATACGGCGGCACCCATGAATGTTCCATGGCGGTCGCAGCGCGGATGACAGGCCCGGCCGCCCGGCCGCATGATCGGCCGATGCAGTTGCCCTCCACCCTCGCCTGGCTGGTCGACGAGGCCGCCGGCCTGGCCGGCCCGGACCGGTTCCTGGCCGGCCTCGGCACCCGCCTCGTCGCCGACGGCGTGCCCCTGGCCGGTGCCGCCCTGACCCTGGCGGTGCCGGACCCGATCATCGCCCGCCGCACCTGGCTGTGGCGGGCGGAGACCGGCGCGGTGATGGAGGCGCTGGGCTTTGCCGCGATCGGCGTCGCCACCCCTTCGAGCGGGGGCGCCGCCGGTCGGGACTGGCTGGCAGGTCTGAGCCCCGGCCCGATCCAGGAGGATGCTGCCGGCACCGGAACCGACGCGCCGCTGCTGGGCTGGGTCGGCACCCGCCCGCTTGATCCCGCCGAGGTCGCACAACTGCGCCAAGCCGCACGGTTCGCAGCGGCCCCGCTGGCCGCCCTGGCGGCGCGGGCGACGCTGACGGCGCTGCTGGAGGCCTATCTCGGCCGGCGCAGTGCTGCCCGCGTCCTGGCCGGACCGCTGCGCCGCGGCGGCGGCGAGACCATCGAGGCGGTGCTGCTCTACGCCGATCTGCGCGGCTTCACCGCCCTATCCGAGAGCACGCCGCCGGCCACGGTGATCGCCGCCCTGGATGCCTGGTTCGTCCGCATCGCCGGTGCGGTGCATGCCTTCGGCGGCGTGGTGCTAAAATTCATCGGCGACGGCGTGCTGGCGATCTTCCCGGTCAGCGGGGCGCCGGCACCGGCCTGCGACGCCGCTTTGCGCGCCGTCACCGCCGCCCGCGCCGGCATGGCGCATCTCGACGCGGCGCGGCTCGCCCAGGGCCTGCCGGCCCTGCCCTTCGGCGTGGCGGTGCATCGGGGTGAGATGCTGTGGGGCAATATCGGCGCCGCCGACCGGCTGGACTTCACTGCGATCGGGCCCGCCGTCAACCTGGTCAGCCGGCTGGAAGGGCTGTGCCGCCCGCTTGGCCGGGCCGTCCTGGTGTCCGGCGCAGTGGCGGCCGAGGCGACAATGCCGCTGCTGGATCTGGGCGAACACGCGCTGCGCGGCATTGCCGTGCCCTGCCCGGTCTTCACCCTGCCCGAAACCTGAACCGGCATCGTTCCAACGTCAGGCGGCGAGCATCTCTTCGCACATCTCGGCGATCAGCAGCCAGGTGGCGACCCAATGCTGCTGGTCGCCCGGCGCGCAGGTGTCCGCCTGCCGTCGCGCCTCATCCGGCGCGGCCGGACCATGGCGGCGCAGCAGGATCTGGGCCGATCGTTCGATCTCATGGGCGGTCAGGCGGCTCATGCCGGGCGATGGGGAAGCCAGCGGTGCATGAGGGCGATCTAAATAAATTAGATAAAATTGTCTATATACAATCCGGTGAGGCTGCCGTGCAGGCCTGCCTCCTGCGCGCCGCGGCACGCAGGAGGCATTGGACGATCAGGCCGCCTTGCGCAGGTGGCCGCCCTTGACCAGCAATTCGGCGATCTGCACCGCGTTCAGGGCCGCGCCCTTGCGCAGATTGTCGGCGGCGACCCACATCGACAGGCCGTTCTCGATGGTCGAATCCTCGCGGATGCGGCTGACATAGACGTTGTCCTCGCCGGCGATCTCGACCGGGGTGACATAGCCCTCGTCATGCCGGTGATCGACCACGGCAATGCCCGGCGCGCGCTTCAGCGCGGCCCGCGCCTCGGCGGCGGAGATCGGCCGCTCGAACTCGATGTTCACCATCTCGGCATGGCCGATGAAGACCGGCACCCGGACGCAATGGGCGATGACCTTGATCGAGGGGTCGAGGATCTTCTTGGTCTCGACCACCATCTTCCACTCTTCCTTCGTCGACCCGTCATCCATGAAGCTGTCGATGTGCGGGATGACGTTGAAGGCGATCTGCTTGGTGAACTTCTCCTTCACGATCGGATCGTTCACGTAGACGGCGCGGGTCTGGTTGAAGAGCTCGTCCATCGCCTCCTTGCCGCCGCCGGAAACCGACTGGTAGGTCGAAACCACGACGCGGCGGATCTTGGCGAGATCGTGCAGCGGCTTCAGCGCCACCACCATCTGGATGGTCGAGCAGTTCGGGTTGGCGATGATGCCCTTGCGGTTGAAGCCGGCGATCGCCTGCGGGTTGACCTCCGGCACCACCAGCGGCACGTCCGGGTCCATCCGGAAATGCGAGGTGTTGTCGATCACCACCGCCCCGGCCTTGGCCGCGCGCGGGCTGTGCGCCGCGGAGACCTTGCCGCCCGGCGAGGACAGCACGATGTCGATGCCCTTGAAGTCGAAGTTGGCGAGTTCCTGGATCTTCAGGATGTCGTCTTCGCCGAAGGACACCTCGCGGCCGACCGACCGCTCCGACGCCAGTGCGATGACCTGATCGACCGGGAATTCCCGCTCGGCGAGGATGGAAAGCATCTCGCGACCGACATTGCCGGTGGCTCCGATGACCGCGACCCGATAGCCCATGTCTTTAATCCGGCTCGTTCGATTTGCTGTTACGGATGCACTCGGTAGAATGGTTGCCGGCCTGCACGCAACGGCACAGCCATGCGATTCGTGCGTGCCGATCATGCCGTCAAGGGACGGCTGGCCGCTGGACCAAACAGGATTTCCGAGATCGGCCTATAAATGGGCCGGTCCGGGCGTCCTGCAACCCTTGAGCTGCACGGGAGGACCCGCGATGGCCGAGAAGCTGCCGAGCTATTCCGCCTTCTGGCCCTATTACCTGCGCGAACATGCCCGGGCCCGGACCCGGGCGCTGCATTTCCTGGGCACCAGCCTGGCCTTGATCTGCCTCGTGCTGCTTGTTGTCAGCGGCAATTGGTGGTGGCTGCCGGCGGCGCTGGTCGCCGGCTATCTGTTCGCCTGGATCGGCCATTTCTTCGTCGAACACAACCGGCCGGCAACCTTCATCCACCCGTTGTGGTCGCTGGCCAGCGATGTCCGCATGTACGCGCTGTGGGTCACCGGCCGGCTGAAGGGCGAGCTGCGCCGCGCCGGGGTGGAGCCTTAGAGACCGTCTGGTAATGCTACTGACGCGGCCGTCTGATGGCGGTTCCTCCGCTTCCGGTGCTCACGGACCCAAACGTCCGCTGCGCGCCGGTTCTCGAAACCACCACCAGCCGACTCACGCCAGCGCATTTCCAAACGGTCTCTTAGAGACCGATCCCCGGTCAGCCGTCACGGCTCCGGGCAGATCGGGAGCGACCGCGGCGGGGGGGCCGGATGATCGTCCTGGTATCGGGCGATGATCGGTTCGAGGACTGCTCTCGGCCAGAATTTCGGAGAGCCGATCTGCTTCAGGCAGGAGGCGTTCCAGTAAAGTCCGGCTTGCGACAGCGGACGGCCGGTCGCCACCGCCCGGGCGACGGCGTCGATGTCGCGCGATTCGGGATAGATATAGAGGGTGGTCGGATTGTCGCTCAGTATTGCGACGATCTGCCGGGCGTCCGACGGGGACCAACTGGTGCAGCCGTTGCTGCGGCCGGCGGTGTAATCCACCAGGTCTCCGACGGGGACGTAGCCGTCCTGGTCCGCATAGGGGCTGCCTGGATTTCTCCGCATGCACATCCCCCGCAACACCTGGGCCGCATGCCCGCCGATGAGGCGCTGCCTGGCGTTTGCGGTCTCGCCTTCGCCGTCGAACTGGACGAAGGAGCGGACCAGGAGCTCGTCATGGCCCGGCGAGACGCGGTAATAGCCCTTGAAGGTCTCATTCGTCTCGGCCGTCACATAGGCTCCGCCGGTCGTCAGCTCCGAATCCAGGGCATTGCCGAAGTTGCTGGCGCATTGTCTGCCGTTCGCGAAATCCGCAATTCCCTTCAGATCGCGACCGCTGCCGTGACCCGCCGAAATCGCGCGGAACGACCGCTCGGCTTCACAGATGACATAGAAGCGACGCCCCGCAACTCCGTCGCCTGCATTGGCGGGACGCGTCGCATCCATCGCCAGGTAGCAGGGGTTTCTCACTGCACCTTCGCTCACCTTCTGCAGATAAAGCGCCCGTGCCCTCTGCAGGACCACGCCGGCGATCTGACCTTCGCCTTCGCCGACATAGGCTCTCAGCCATGCCGGAACATCCGACCCCGCGGCAAACGATCGCTGTGGAGCCAGAAGGATGATGCAGATGATCAACAAGGCAGGGATGCCGACGACACTCAGGAAGATCGATCTTGCCCACATCGGATCAGCTCTCCCAACGAGGCGTTTCACGCCGTCTTTCGGCGCTATTGCCGGACATCCGCGACACCAGGCCCGGCCATGGAACGGCTGCGTGACGGACGGGCATGACGGCCGATCATAGGACAGCCCGTTGAATCAGTCCGGATGAGATTGCGCTTGCCGCCCAAAGGTGGAGGCCCGGGGATCGCCGCTCGCTGTCCAGGATTCCTCAGCCGTGAGAGCTGCCTGTTCAGCCACACCAATCGTTCGGCGGTGGACGGACGGTGAGGGGCTGGACCGCCTTCTGGCTCTATTACCTGCGCGAGCATGCCCGGGCGCGGACCTGGGCGCTGCATTTCCTGGGCACCAGCCTGGCCTTGATCTGCCTCGTGCTTCTCATCGTCAGCGGCAATTGGTGGTGGCTGCCGGCGGCGCTGGTCGCCGGCTACCTGTTCGCCTGGATCGGCCATTTCTTCATCGAGCACAATCGCCCGGCGACCTTCATCCACCCGCTGTGGTCGCTGGCCAGCGATTGCCGCATGTACGCGCTGTGGGTCACCGGCCGGCTGAAGGGCGAGCTGCGCCGCGCCGAGGTCGAACCTTAAGAGCGGGGTTATTTCGGGTGATTGCGCGTTGCCTCTCCCGCTTGCGGGAGAGGTCGGAGACGCGAAGCGGCTCCGGGTGAGGGTTCTTCGTCGAGGCCAGGGCAAGCCCTCACCCGGTCTCGCTCCGCGAGCCCGACCTCTCCCGCCAGGCGGGAGAGGCAACTTTTCCCCAATCGCCAAAACAACCAAGCCCGCCTCCGGTTTCCCGGGGCGGGCTCGGCGTCCGGGGGGACGGACGACAGGATCAGAAGCGGTAGCGCAGGCCCACGGCCAGGATGTCGACGCTGGAGTCGGTCTTGCCGCTGTACGACACGTCGGTCTGCAGCGGCGTGCCGGCGTAGAATTCGCGGTCGGCGTCAAACTTCTTCGCATCGATGAAGATGTGCGAATAGCCGAGGTCGAGCGACAGGTTCTCGGTCACGTTGTAGCTGGCTCCGGCCGACAGCCAGTAGCGGTCGCCATCCGGCGTGCGGCTGGACCGGAAGCCGGATTTGGTCGGCGTCGGGTCGTATTGGAAGCCGGCGCGCAGGGTCAGGTCCTGGGTCAGGGCATATTCACCGCCGATCGCCGCGGACACCGTGTCCTGGAAGCGTTCCGGCGTCACCAGATCGGCGCCGCCATCGGCGCGTTCGACCCGGATTTCCTTGAACGACGACCAGCCGTACCAGGTCACCCCGCCCAGCAGGGTGAGCTGCGGGGTGATCACCTGGCGGATGCCGACCGAGACGATCGGCGGCAGGTTCAGGTTGGCCGAGGCGTCGGTGTTGAAGTTGGGCGCACCGCCGGGGATGATCGGCGGGAAGGTGAGGCCGGTGAGCTGGGCCTTGCCCTGCAGCCGGTGGTCGACCTCCGACCGGAAATCGACGCCGATCCGGGTGCCTTCGGCCGGCTGGATCATCGCGCCGATGTTGACGCCGAAGGCCCAGCTGTCGCCCTTGACCTTCAGCTTGCCGTCATCGGCGAAACCGGGGATGGCGCCGGCAAACGGGTTGGGCGTTTCGCTGTCCAGCGTCGCCTCGGCGTAGGACACGTTCAGCCCGATGCCGAAGGACAGCCATTCGGTCGGCCGGAAGGCGATGGTCGGCTGGAAGTCGAACACCCGCAGCGACGTCTTGGTGGAATCGTAGCGGCCGAACCAGTCGTCGCTGTATTTGCCTTCGAGCCCGAACGGCGCGGTGAAGCCGAAGCCGACCCACAGGCGGTTGTCCGTCGTCGGCACCGGCACCGCGACATAGCCGCTGGGCACCGGGGTCGGGTCATAGGGGTTGCCGCTGTTCTTCTTGCCGGAGACGGCCCCCGGCGGCCGGTTCGGCAGGAACGGGGCGAGCCCGGGATAATCGATGGTCGACCCGTCATTCTTGATCTTGGAGTTCGGGAACAGGACGTTGGCGCCGAACTGGACCTGGCCCGAACTCAGGAAGGGCATGCCGGCCGGGTTGTAGAAGACCGTGCTGGCATCGTCGGCCGCCGCGGCGGAACCGGCGAAGGCGCGGCCGAGGCCGGTTACGCTCTGTTCCTGGATGAAGAACCCCGCCGCCTGGGCGGTGCCGGCCCCCGAGAGCCCAACGGTGGCGATCCCCGCCATCCCCAGCGCAAGACGCGAAATGCCCCCGATGATGCCATGCTTCATCTCGGCGTATCCCCCCATGTCGTCGTCTGGACAGTTACCAGGCGATTGCGTTTGTAATCCTACCGTCACGCGCAAGACGACGACCCGTCAAGTACCGTTGAAGACCTCCTTCGAATCGGAAACCGGCAGTAACCGAAACCCCTTGATGACGCTACGTCAACCGCTCCACAGGATCGGCCGGGGCGGATTCAGAATTGGCTGGGAGCGGACCGGATCGAGCCGGCGCACGAATCGCAACGACCGTGATTCGGGACTTCCGGGACAGATCAAATGCCAGACAAAAAGGCGAGGCCGGGTGGCCTCGCCTTGTTGCAACGCACAATTACTGAAAAAGGGGCTGAAAAGCCGCCGGGGTCAGCGGCTGCGCTGCGCCATTGCTTCGAGGATCGCGGTGCCCATGTCGCCGGTCGACACCAGCTGGACGGCACCGGTGCCGGCGATATCGGCGGTGCGGATGCCGCGATCGAGCACGTCGGAGACCGCCCCCTCGATCAGGTCGGCCTCGGTGCCGAGGTCGAAGCTGTAGCGCAGCATCATGGCGAAGCTGAGCAGGGTGGCGATCGGGTTGGCCTTGCCCTGGCCGGCGATGTCGGGGGCCGAACCATGCACCGGCTCATACAGCGCCTTGCGGCGGCCAGTGGCGTCGGGCGCGCCGAGCGAGGCGGAGGGCAGCATGCCCAGGGACCCGGTCAGCATCGCCGCCTCGTCCGACAGCATGTCGCCGAACAGGTTGTCGGTGACGATGACGTCGAACTGCTTCGGGTTGCGCACCAGCTGCATGGCGCAGTTGTCGGCCAGCATGTGGCTGAGCTGGACGTCGGAATACTGCTCCTGGTGCAGCTTGGTCACTTCCTCGCGCCACAGCCGGCCCGATTCCATGACGTTCATCTTCTCGACCGAGCACAGCCGGTTGCCGCGCTTGCGCGCCAGCTCGAAGGCCACGGCGGCGACGCGGCGGATCTCCGACGTGGTGTAGACCTGGGTGTTGACGCCGCGGCGTTCGCCGTTGCCGATGTCGGTGATGCCGCGCGGCTCCCCGAAATAGACGCCGCCGGTCAGCTCGCGCACGATCAGGATGTCGAGGCCCTCGACGATCTCGCGCTTCAGCGACGAGGCATCGGCCAGCGCCGGATAGACCAGCGCCGGGCGCAGATTGGCGAACAGCTCCATGTCCTTGCGCAGGCGCAGGAGACCGGCTTCCGGCCGGATCGAGAAATCGACGCCGTCCCATTTCGGCCCGCCGACCGCGCCGAGCAGCACGGCGTCGACCGCCATCGCGATTTCCATGGTCGCGTCGGTGACCGGCACGCCATTGGCGTCGATCGAGCAGCCACCCACCAGTGCCTCGTCGAGATCGAAGCCGACGGCGCGCTGGCTGCCCATCCACTCGGCGACGCGCTTGACCTCGCCCATCACCTCCGGGCCGATGCCGTCACCGGCGAGGACGAGGAGCTTCTTGTTGGCAGGCATGGGAAAACGACCTTTGGCAGGGGTTGGAGGACGATATCGAGTGGACCCCGGGACCGGGATCAGAAGAAGGCGGCCTGAGGCCGCGTCATTGCCGGGAGAGGTCGAGGTCGGGCGAATAGGCGGCGCCCGCGACCTCCTTGACGATGGCCTGGCCGCAGATGACGCGCTTGGCCTCCGGATCGTAGGTCAGCGTCGGCGCCTGGTACAGGTCCCAGCCCTGGTTCAGCGCCGCGGTGATCCGGTGGCAGAAGCTGGCGTCATCCGGGCCGGTGAGATAGCGGTACAGCCGCATCGCCGCCGGCGTCAGGCCGCGAGCCAGGGCTGGGCGGTCTTGCGCTTGGCCTCGAAGCTGTCGATCGACGTTTCCTGCTGCAGGGTCAGGCCGATGTCGTCGAGGCCGTTGATCAGGCAGTGCTTGCGGAACGGGTCGAGGTCAAAGCGGACGACCTCGCCATCCGGCCGGGTGATCTCCTGCTTCTCCAGATCGACCGTCATGGTCGAGTTGGCGCCGTTCTCGGCGTCCTTCATCAGCAGCTCGATCTGCTCCTGCGGCAGGGCGATCGGCAGGATGCCGTTCTTGAAGCAGTTGTTGTAGAAAATGTCGGCGAAGCTGGTCGCCAGCACGCAGCGGATGCCGAAATCCAGCAGCGCCCAGGGCGCATGCTCACGCGACGAGCCGCAGCCGAAATTGTCGCCCGCGACCAGGATCTGGGCCTTCTTGTAGGCCGGCTGGTCGAGCACGAAATCCTTCGGGTTGCCCTGTTCGTCCGTGCGCAGTTCGTAGAACAGGCCGGCGGCGAGACCGGTCCGCTTGATCGTCTTCAGGAACTGCTTCGGGATGATCATGTCGGTGTCGACATTGACGATCGGCAGCGGGGCGGCGACGGCGGTGAGCGTGGTGAAGGGCTGCATGGCGGCGGCTATGATCCTGGGGGGACAGGCTTCAAGTCATGCCACAGCCGGGGCCGCGGCCAAAGCGGGGAATCGTCACCCTCCCCGCGGTGCAATCCGCGCCGGGCCCCGGTATCCGCCGGTTTCAGTGCCCGGCGCGGCCGCCGGGACTGCCTAGTCCAGCTGCATCCGCAGCGTCTCCTCCACCACGCGGTCGAAGCTGTCGGACGGGGTGGTGCCGGCCTGCTTCGCCTGTTCCGCCGCGATGAAGGCGTCACGCTGGCCGATCAGCCCCGCCATCTGCGCCGTCAGGGCCGCGCGGTCGGCCTGCTGCTGCGCCACATAGGCCTGCCGCTCCGCCGCGCTCTTTCCCTGCAGCACCTCGGGCAGATCCGCCTCCGGCACCGCGTCGAGCGTGCTGGTGCCGGCGGCGATGTCGGCCAGCAGGTCGCCGACGCCGGTCACCACCTGGCTGCTGCTGTCGGCCCGCTTGCTGTAGAAGCCGGAATTCTCCGCCTGCACCGAGGCGGGGGCGGCGGCACGCACATCCATCTTCTCGCGCAGGCCGCTTTGCTGCTGAACCGAGCCGTAGGGGATGACGGTGGCGTCGATCCGGCGCTGCAGGATGACGATGTCGCCGTCGAACGGCGTCGCGATCATCGCCACCTGCCCGCCATCCTGCGGGATCGGGATGTAGCGGCCGGCGCCACGCTGGGCGATGTCCTGCCACAGCTGCCGGGTGTCGCCGGCATCGCCCGCCTGCACCGCGTTGACGATGATGCCGCGGCCCCGTGCCGCCGCCACCACGTCCTGGTATTTCGGGGCGTTGGCGTAATCCATGTGCGGCGGCGCGTCGCCGACCAGGAAGACGATCTTCTTCGCCCCGGCGCCCGCGCTCCAATGCACCTTGTTGACCCCGGCGTGCAGCGCCTCGTTCACCGATTCCGGCCAGTCGCCGCCGCCATCCGCCCGCACCTGCAGCAGGTCGCCATACAGGCCCTGGATGTCGGTGGTCAGGTCGACCACCCGGGTGACGTAGTCGTCGCCGCGGTCGCGATACACCACCAGCGCCATGCGGATCTCGGCGTTCGGATTGGTCTCGACGATGCTGGTGGCGATCGACCAGATCTTGCGCTTGGCGCCGTCGATCAGCTCGGCCATCGAACCGGTGGTGTCGAGCACGAAGGTGACCTCGACCTGCGGCCGGACCTGGCCCGGCCCCGGTGCCGCCCAGGCCGGCACCGCCAGCGCGGCGCCGAGGGCCGTCCCCAGCAGCAGGCGCCGGGCAACCCGGAAGCCCCGATCGGTCAGGCGTTTCATGACGTCACTCTCCCGTTGGATATCCGGGCCGGCGGCCCTGGATCTCCGGATGGTGCGGGCCGGCCTGCGTCGTTTCCGGGGCGGAATGATCGATGACGCTCCCCAATCCGGCCATGGTCCTGTGCCGGCCCGGCCACGCCGCCCGAATTCGACCGCAAGAGCCGGAGTGCCCACCGGCCCCCGACGCGCCACCCTGGCGTCATCACAGCAACCGGGAGGCCCGACCGATGCCCCGCACCGCCCTTCGCTCCGACGATTCCCGCCCTTCCCCCGCCGACCGGGTCGCCCGGATCGACTGGGACCGCACGGCCGGTGAGCTGGACCAGCATGGCGCGGCGATGCTGGAGGCGCTGCTGACGCCGGAGGAATGCCGCGATGTCGCCGCCCTGTACCCGGAGGACGGGCCGTTCCGCAGCCGGGTGGTGATGGGCCGGCACGGCTTCGGCCGCGGGGAGTACAAATACTTCGCCTATCCCCTGCCCGACCTGGTCGCCGGCCTGCGCACCGCGCTGTATCCGCGCCTGGCGCCGATCGCCAATGGCTGGAACGGGCGGCTGGGCATCGCCACCCGCTATCCCGCGGCGCATGAGGCGTTTCTGGCGCAGTGCCACGCGGCCGGCCAGAAGCGGCCGACGCCGCTGCTGCTGCAATACGGGACGGACGACTACAACTGCCTGCACCAGGATCTCTACGGCGACCTGGCCTTCCCGCTGCAGGTCGCAATCCTGCTGTCCGAGCCGGGCCGCGACTTCACCGGCGGCGAATTCGTGCTGACCGAGCAGCGGCCCCGCATGCAATCGCGGCCGGAGGTGGTGCCGTTGCGCCAGGGCGATGCCGTGGTCTTCGCCGTCCACCACCGGCCGGTCGAGGGCAGCCGGGGCGCCTATCGGGTCAATCTGCGGCACGGGGTCAGCCGCCTGCGCTCCGGCCACCGGCACACGCTCGGGGTGATCTTCCACGACGCCCGATGACGACACGGGATTGACGCGATCGGGGGTGGATGGGGCTCGGCCTATGCTATGGTTCCATCCCCATTTCCGGAGGTTGCGTCGGCCATGCCCGCTCGAATCGTTTCGCCCGCCCAGCACAAAGTGATGCCCTGGCGCAACGGCGGCGGGACGACGGCCGAGATCGCCTTCGAGCCGAGCGACGGCCCGACCGGGTTCCGCTGGCGGCTGAGCCTGGCCGATGTCGCCTCGGAAGGCCCGTTCTCCGCCTTTCCCGGCTGCAGCCGTACCATCATGCTGCTGTCCGGGCCCGGCATGGAGCTGACGATCACCGAGGGCGGCACGGCACCGCAGACGACCCGGCTCGACCAGCCACACCAGCCCTTCGATTTCGACGGCGAGGCCGAGACCTCGTGCCGGCTGATCGACGGGCCGGTGCGCGACCTGAACGTCATCGCCGAACGGTCGCTGCAGATCGACCACCGCGTCGTGGCGCTGGACGATGCCGATGCGATGCTGGAGCCGGCCTCGATCTGGCTGTTCCACGTGCTGCGCGGCACCGCAGTGATCGACATCGGCCGCCATCTGGCCATCACCGAGGGCGAGACCGCGATCATCGAGGATGAGGACGACCGCGCGCCCCATCTCCGCGGCGCCGAGGCCGACAGCCTGGTCTACGCCGTGGCGCTGCGGCCGCGGTGACCACGGTGACCGTGGCGATCTCGATGTACCAGGCCTCGGTGCCGGTGTTCGCCCGCGTGCTGACCAGCTGCGTCGGGATCCTGGCCAAGGCCGAAGCCCATGCCACCGCCAGGGGCATCGATCCGGCGATCCTGCTGGAGGCTCGGCTGGCGCCAGACATGTTCGCGCTGGCCCGCCAGGTCCAGATCGCCGCGGATGGCGCCCGGGGTGCGGCGGCGCGGCTGGCCGGCGTCACGCTGCCGGACCCGGAGGCGGAGGATTTCGCCGTGTTCAACCGCGGCATCCAGCACCGCTTCGCCGCCGCGCCGGAGGATTTCGCCGGCCTGGCAGCCCGCATCGCGGCGGTCCTGGCCACTCTCGATACGCTTCAGCCGGGGCAGATCGACGGGTCGGAGGACCGCGTGATCGACGTCACCCTGGGCGGCCGCACCCGCCGCTTCGCCGGGTTGCCGTTCCTGCTGCACTACGTGCTACCCAATCTCCATTTCCATATCGCCATGGCCTACGCGATCCTGCGCCATCACGGCGTCGGCCTCGGCAAGCCGGATTACGAGGGGCCGCCGGCCTACGCCGCCCTCCCATAAGGCAGATCCCCATGCCCCTCACCCACCAAGACGCCCTGGCGATCGGCGAGATCCTGGCCCGGGCGGGGCGGGAGCAGATCATGCCGCGGTTCCGGCGGCTGCGGGACGGCGAGGTCAGGCAGAAATCATCGGCCTTCGACGTCGTCACCGACGCCGACGAGGCGGCCGAGCGGGACATCACGGCGGCGCTGCGCGCCCGGTTTCCCTCCGCCCTGATCGTCGGTGAGGAGGCGGCGGCCGCCGACCCCGGGCTGGTCGACCGGATCGCCACCGCAGACCTTGCCTTCATCGTCGATCCGATCGACGGCACCAAGAACTTCGTCTCGGGCCTGCCGCTGTTCGGGGTGATGGCCGCCGCCACCGTGCGGGGCGAGATCGTGTGCGGCGCCATCCACGACCCGGTGTGCCGGGACACCGCCTTCGCCCTGCGCGGCGACGGCGCCTGGATCGAGGGAGAGGGACGCCCAGCGACCGGCCTGGCCGTCGCGGCCGCGGTACCGGTGGCGAAGATGGACGCCATCATCGGCACCAACTTCCTGCCCGAACCGCTGCGGTCGACCGTCAACGGCAACCTGCCGAAGGTGGCGATGAGCTCGTGGCTGCGCTGCGCCGCGCATGAGTACCGGATGGCGGCAGCCGGCCATTGCCACCTGCTGCTTTACAACAAGCTGATGCCTTGGGACCACGCGGCGGGGTGGCTGCTGCACCGCGAGGCCGGCGGCCACAGCGCCCATTTCGACGGCAGCGCCTACAGCCCGACCCACCTGACCGGCGGCCTGATCTGCGCCCCGGACCCGGAGAGCTGGTCGGCAGCCCGGGACGCACTGCTGGAGCGGTCCTAGGCCAGCAGGTTCAGCCGATATGCTTGTCCCAGCGATGGATGTGCACCTCGCCGAAGACGCCGGCCTTGGTGAACGGGTCGCCGTCATGCATCTCCACCACGGCCTCGCGGCTGTCCGCTTCCACGATCATGAAGCTGGCGATGTTGGTGTCATGG
>NZ_JBYRFX010001058.1:0-10659 GCF_057815775.1 Inquilinus sp. | reverse complement strand
GGCAGCCACCCGACGGCGGAGTAGCCGTCACGCGGGATGGCGCGGATGCCCAGGCGCACCGCCTCCGGCGCCACAGGGCCGATCTCGGGCAGGATGGCGCGGGCGCGCTTCATCAGCTCCAGCGCCTGCGGCATGTCGGGGCTCGGCCGCGGCGCCGCATCCGGGGCGATCTCGGCATCGTTCAGGCAGACCAGCAGGCGGCCCGCGCCATCGGGCCGGATGTGGCAGTCCGGCGCCTGCAAAACCCGATCCAGCCCGGTCGCGACCGGCGGGGTGAACACCAGAAGGCCGAGGGTCGGCGCCAGCGGCAGCCGCAGCTTCCCGAAGGCCGGGTCATCGGCCCAGCGGCCGGTGCAGTTGACGACGATGTCGGCGCCATGGGCGACCCCGTCCGCCGTGGTCACGCCGGTGACCTTGCCCGACCGCGTCTCGATCCCGGTGACCGCGGCCCCGGCGATCACCCGGGCACCCAACCGGCGCGCCGCGGCCAGCATGGCGTGGGCGTAGACGACGGGGTCGACCCAGCCCTCGTCCGGATACCAGGCCACCGGCGCGTCGCCGATGGCGGCAGGGTCGATGTCCGGCGCCAGCTCACGCAGCTGCTGCGGCCCGATCCATTCGGCGGCATAGCCCCAGCCCTGCAGCCGTTCGACCCGCTGCCGCTGCTTCTCCCGCCCCGCCTCATTGGTCCATTCCAGACAGCCGCGATCATGCAGCCAGGGCGTGGCCGGGAATTCGTCGCGCAGGGCCGCATGCGCCGCCATGCCGGCGACGTTGAGGTCGTGATACGGCCGCGGCGCCTTGTCGTGCGAATTGGTCCAGGCAAAGCTGGTGCCGGAGGTGCCGGCCCCGATCCGCGTCGCCTCCAGCACCGTGACCAATACCCCCGCCTGCGCCAGCCACCATGCCACCGAGGCGCCGACCGCGCCCGCGCCGATCACGATCACCGATGCCATCTTGTCCCGCCTGCTTCCGGTTCAGCGATGCTGTTGCCGAAATTGACATAGGCCGCCATCGCCGCCGCCTCCAGGATTTCCAGCGTCATCACCAACGGATTTCTCCCAGCGTCATCCCCCGATTCCTGGGGTATTGAGCGGCCATCTCCAGATCCCGGACAATCCAGCCAGGTCCTCTCTGGCTCTTTACAGGGCAAAGACTCAATGGAGAGGCCGGATCTGTTGAAGGATGAAAGCATCATGACGCGCGTTTTGACGCGACACATCTGCGCGGCGACGATTCTCGTCTCGCTGTTGCCTGTCGCCGCCCAGGCCTGCGATGCCAGCGGCCGGTGGACGGCCGTCCAGTCGAACGGGGCCAGGGTCTATTTCGATCTGAGCCAGAACGGGTCGGAGCTGGAAGGGACCGCCTACTCACCCGGCATCGGCAATGGAAACGTGAGCGGCTCGCTTCGGGGCGAGACCATCGATTTCGACATCTATTGGCCCAATGGCAGCGTCGGCGCCTATAGCGGCCGGGTGGGCGGGGACGGCCGCATCCATCACGGCTTCACCCATGACCGGCGAACCCCCGGCAGCCGCGCCTCCTGGTACAGCACGTCGCCGCTGGATTGCAGCGACGAGTAGGCGGCTTGTCGATCAGGGGGACGTAGCAACCTTTTTTAACGTGGGATCTGTCAACCCTCACCACAATTGTCATGCCCGGACTTGATCCGAGCATCCAGAGACTGTCGACATCCTCTGGATTGCCGGGTCAAGCCCGGCAATGACAATGGAGTGGGATCCAGGCAGCTCCCTCAGTTCTTCTTTACGTCCTCAAGAAAGAACCGGCCCAGCGGGGTCTCGCCGAAGCCTTCGATGTTCTTGCGCGAGACGGTGAGGTAGGGGCTGTAATACAGGTCGATCCAGTTGACGTCCGCCTTGGCCATCTTCTGCAGGTCGACATACATCGCCTCGCGCTTGGCCGGGTCGGTCTCGACCCGGGCCTTGGCCACCAGCGCCACCACCGCGTCGTTCTTGTAGCGGGTGTAGTAGTTCAGGTTGGCGTCATAGCCGAGGACGAAGGTGGTCTTCTGGTCGGGGTCGATGATGTCGTTCGTCCAGTAATTCATTGCCAGGTCGTAGTCGCCGGCGACCACCGTGTCCCAGCTCTGGCTCGAATCCACCTTCTGCAGGTTGACGGTGATGCCGACCTTGGCCAGCTGCTGCTGCACCAGCACCGAGACCTGCTCGTCCACCGTGTCGCCGGTCTGCACGAGATAGCTCAGGGTGACGGTGTCGACCCCCGCCTGCTTCAGCAGCGCCTTGGCCTTTTCCGGGTCATAGGGGCGCGCGCCGTTGTCGTCGGTGTGATACAGCGCGCCCTTGGGGATGTAGGAATTGGCCACGCTGCCGACGCCGAAGGTCACGGTGTCGACGATCGATTTCTTGTCGATGGCATAGTCGATCGCCTCGCGCACCTCGAGCTTGTCGAGCGGCGGGTGCGAATGGTTGATCAGCAGGTGGTCCTCGCGGGTCGAGGGATCCTTATGCATCGTCAGGTTCGGGTCCTTCTCCAGCTCCGCCACCTTGGCGAAGGGCACGAAGATGGCGCTGTCGACCTCGCCGGCCTGGACCTTCAGCATCCGGGTGTTGTCGTCCGGGATCGACAGCCATTCGACGCCGTCGAGGCTGACCTGGTCGGCCTGCCAGAAATTGGGGTTCTTCTTCAGCACCACCTTCTCGCCGCGGTCCCATTCCTCCATCGTGAAGGCGCCGGAGCCGATCGGCTTTTCGGCGAAGGCGTCCTCGCCCATCGACGTCACGATCTTCTGCGGCAGCACCGCGACGCCCGGCAGCGCCATGCTGGCCAGGAACGGCGTCGCCGGCTGGGTCAGCGTCACCACCAGGGTGTGGTCGTCCTTGGCCTCGGCGGTCTTGATCACCTTGTAGTTGTCGGCGATCAGCGACCCCGGATTGTCCCGGGCGCGCAGCAGCGAGAAGGCGGCATCGGCCGCGGTGACCGGGCTGCCATCGGAGAATTTCGCGTCGCGCAGCTTGAAGGTGTAGACCGTGCCGTCAGCCGACTCGGTCCAGCTTTCGGCCAGGCCGGGCACCAGCTTGGTGCCGTCCTTGCTGACCCGGACCAGCACGTCATAGACATTCGAGAACACCCAGTAGTCGACATTCTGCGAGGTCTTGATCGGGTCGAAGGTGGTGCAGTCCTCGCGCCGGGCGATGGTCAGGATCCCCCCGGCCTCGGCCATGGCGCCGCCGGCGACCAGCGCCGCCAGGAACGCCGCCGAGGCGACGGCGAGATGTCTTCTGCTTCGGATCATTGGTGAGCCTCCTGTTTTTCGCCCCCGTCTCGGGACCGGACGGGGATTGCGGGATAGAGATGACAGGCCGTGAAGCGGCCCTCGGCCGGCCGCAACGCCGGCGGCAGCCCGGTGCTGCACTGCGGCAGCGCGAAGCTGCAGCGCGGATGAAAGGCGCAGCCCGGCGGCAGGTCGATCGGGCTGGGCGGTTCGCCGCCCAGCAGCTCCGCCGGCAGCCGCCGGTCGGGGTCGATCTCCGGGATCGCCCGGACCAGCGCCTGGGTGTAGGGGTGCTTCGGCGCGGCGAACACCGTCTCCGCCGCCCCCTCCTCCACGATCCGGCCGAGATACATCACCGCCACCCGGTCGCACAGCCGGCGGACCACGGCCAGGTCATGGGCGATGAAGATCAGCGCCAGGTTCATCCGCGCCTTCAGCTCGATCAGCAGGTTGATGATCTGCGCCTGGATCGACACGTCGAGGGCGGCGACGCATTCATCGGCGATGATCAGCTTCGGCTCGACCGCGAGCGCCCGGGCGATGCCGACGCGCTGGCACTGGCCGCCGGACAGTTCGGCCGGGCGGCGCGCCGCATGCTCCGGCCGCAGCCCGACCATGGTCAGCAGTTCCGCCACCCGCGCGGCGATGCGCTCGCGCGGCACCTTGCGGTGGACGCGCAGCACCTCGGCCACCGCTTCGCCGACGCTCATCCGCGGGTTCAGCGCGCCATAGGGGTCCTGGAAGATCATCGCCGTCTCGCGGCGCAGCTTGGCCAGCCCGTTGCCGCCCGTCGCCAGGTCGGCGCCGTCGAAGCGGATGGCGCCGCCGGTGCTGGGGCCGAGGCGCAGGATGGCACGGCCGAGCGTGGACTTGCCGCAGCCGGATTCGCCGACGATGCCAAGGGCCTCGCCCGGCGCCAGCGTGAAGGACACGCCGTTGACCGCCTGGACCAGCCGCGGCGGCCGGCCGGGCAACGGCAGGCCACCGGCGCGGAAATGCACTTCGAGGTCCTGGACGTCGAGCAGGTCCGTATTCATGCCGCGTCCCCCAGGATGCGGTGGCAGGCGGCCATGTGGCCGGGCGCCGGCCAGGACGGCTCCGGCCGGTCCGTCGTACAGCGGTCGACCGCCCGGTCGCAGCGCGGGTGGAAGCGGCAGCCGGACGGCAAATCGGCCAGGGAGGGCGGCTGGCCGGGGATGAAGGGCAGCAGTTGGCCGGTGTTCCCGCCGATGGCTTGGGATGCCGACGGCTGGCAGGCGATCAGCCGCGCCGTGTAGGGGTGCCGGGGCGCCGACAGCACCGCGCGCTTGGTGCCGGTCTCGCAGAGCGTGCCGCCATACATCACGGCAATGCGGTCGCAGGCCTGGGCCACCACGCCGAGATCATGGGTGATCAGCACGATGGCCAGGCCGCGCCGGTCGCGCAGGTCGAGCAGCAGCCGCAGGATCTGCGCCTGCACGGTGACGTCGAGTGCCGTGGTCGGCTCGTCCGCGATCAGCACCTCCGGGTCGCAGGCCAGGGCGGTGGCGATCATCGCCCGCTGCCGCATGCCGCCGGAGAACTCGTGCGGGTAGCTGCCGGCCCGCCGCTCCGGATCGGGGATGCCGACCTGGCGCAGCAGGTCGACCGCCGCCGCCCGCGCCTCCCGCCGCGACGCGCCGCGGTGCAGGCGGATGCCCTCGGCGATCTGGTCGCCGATCCGCATGACAGGGTCGAGATGGCTGGACGGGTTCTGGAAGATCATGCCGATCTCGCGCCCGCGGACGCGGCGTAGCGCCTCCTGGTCCAGCCCCGCCAAGTCGCGGCCCTTCAGCAGCACGGCGCCGCCGGTGATGCGCAGGGATCCCGGCAGCAAGCCGATCAGGGCGCGGCAGGTCACGCTCTTGCCCGAACCGCTCTCGCCGACCAGCCCCATCACCTCGCCAGCCGCCAGGGCGAAGGAGACGCCGTCGACGATCGTGCTCTCCGCCCCGTCATGGCGGACGCTGACCGAGAGGTCGCGGACATCGAGCAAAGGCGCGGTCATTCCCGCACCCCCAGCCATTCGCCCAGCCCGTCGCCGAGCAGGCTGAAGCCGAGCGCGATCACGGCCAGGGCGACGCCGGGGAAGGCGGCGATCCACCAGGCGCGGATGATGAAGTTTTGGCTTTCCGCCACCATCAGCCCCCATTCCGCGGTTGGCGGCTGCACCCCGAGGCCGAGATAGCTGATCGAGGCGCCGAGCAGCATGGTCAGCACCACATCCGACATCGAGAACACGATCGAGCTGACGATGGCGTTCGGCAGGATGTGCCGGGCCATGATCCGGATGTGGCCATAGCCCAGGCTGCGCGCGGCGGTGACGAAGTCGCTGGCCTTCAATATGAGCACCTGGGCCCGCACCAGCCGGGCATAGGACACCCAGCCGACCAGGGCCAGGGCGATGTAGAAGCTGACCAGGCCGGGGCCGAGGATGGCGATGATCGCCAGCATCAGCACCAGGAAGGGGAAGGCCAGGACAATGTCGACGATGCGCATCACCAGCACGTCGACCCAGCCGCCGAAATAGCCGGAGACGCAGCCGATGGCGGTGCCGAAGACGAAGGGAACCAGCACGCCGATCGCGCCCATCAGCAGGTCGATCCGGGTGCCCCAGATCAGCCGGGACAGCACGTCGCGGCCGAAATTGTCGGTGCCGAGCGGATGGTCCAGCCCGGGCGGCAGCAGGGCGTTGGCCGTGTCCTGCGCGATCGGGTCGTAGGGCGCGATCAGCGGCGCCAGCAGCGCCGCCAGGATGAAGCAGCCGACGATGGCGGCACCCCACCACATCGCCCCGGGCAGCCTGGGCAGGCGCAGCCGGGCGGCAGGCGTGCCGGCGACGGCGCTCACAGCTTCACCCGCGGGTCGATGGCGACGGTCAGGATGTCGGCCAGGAAGTTGACGGCGACGCTGGCCAGGGCGAAGGCCATCGCCACGCCCTGCACCACCATGTAGTCGCGGGTGAAGATGCCCCGCACCAGCAGCTGGCCCATGCCGGGGATCGAGAACACGTTCTCGATGATCACGGTGCCGCCGATCAGCCAGCCGATGTTGACGGCCAGCAGGTTGATGGTCGGCACGATGGCGTTGGGCACGACATGGCGCCAGAACACCATGCCTTCGGGCAGGCCGCGCGCCCGGGCGGCGGTGGCCTGGTCGGAGCGCAGCTCGGCGATCATCCCGGCCCGCAGCGTCCGGGTCAGCACCGCCGACAGGGCCAGGGCGATGGTCAGCCAGGGCAGCACCAGGTGATGTAACCGGTCCACCCAGTCGTCGCCATAGCCGGCCACCGGGAACAGGCCGAGCGTGACGCTGAACAGGATGATCAGCATGATCGCCAGCCAGAAGGACGGAAGTCCTAATCCGATGGTGGAGACCACGCGGATGACATGGTCGGCCAGCCGGCCGCGGCGCCGGGCGGCGATGGCGGCGAAGGGCACGGCGATCAGCAGCGACAGCAGCACGCTGCCGAAGACCAGGAAGAAGGTCGGCGCGACCCGCTCGACGATCAGGCCCAGCACCGGGACCTTGTACAGGATCGACCGGCCCATCTCGCCATGCGACAGGTTCTGCAGGAAGTAGACATATTGCGTCCACAGCGGCTCATCGAGGCCGAACTGGGCGCGGATCCGGGCGATCGCGTCGGGCGTGGCCTTGAAGCCCAGCAGCACCCGCGCCGGGTCGCCGGGGATCGAGCGCACCAGCACGAAGGTGATGATGCTGATCCCGAACAAGACCGGGATCAGCTGCAGCGGCCGGGTCAGGACGAAGCGGAAGCGATGCATCAGCGGTCAGCCTCGGCGAAGGGGCATCGGGACCCAGGCTGCACCGCGGGGACAGCCCGGCATCAGGCGCCCCGGTTCTTGTCGAGGAAGTCGAGCAGCACGGGGTAATAGGCGTGCGGCTCCTCATAGAACGGCATGTGGCTGGAATTCGGGAAGACGTGCAGCCGGGCGTTCGGCAGGGCCAGCTTCATGCGCAGGGCGCAGGCCGGCGTCAGCTCGTCATGCTCGCCGCAGGTGATGAGGACGGGCACCTCGATCCGGTGCATGTCCGGCAGCCGGTTCCAGTCCTTCAGATTG
Organism: Inquilinus sp.; assembly: GCF_057815775.1. NCBI lineage: Bacteria > Pseudomonadati > Pseudomonadota > Alphaproteobacteria > Rhodospirillales > Rhodospirillaceae > Inquilinus > Inquilinus sp. The sequence continues at coordinate 3,306 of NZ_JBYRFX010001058.1, read as the reverse complement.
CCGGTGTAAAGGAACTCGTTCGGCCCCTGGATCGTGCCGTAGGGCCCCATGTTCCAGTCGTCGAGCGAGCGCTTGACCGGTGCCGGCCAATGGTCGAGCCGGCAAACATGGCGGTGGTTCAGGATGGTGATCGCCGCCTGGTACACCGGGTGGTCCAGCGTATCCTCGGCCTCGTGCCGCTGCATCATCGCCACGGTCTCGGGCCCCAGCGCCGCGCGCAGCCGCTCCAGCTCGCCGATCAGGTGCGGGATGTCGGCGGCGGTGTCCTCCAGGATCACCGTCTTCAGCGCTTCCGGATGGGTCAGCGCGTATTCGACGCTGAGCCAGCCGCCCCAGGAATGGCCGAGCAGATGGACCCGGCCGAGGCCCAGCACCTGCCGCACCGTCTCAACCTCCTCGACATAGCGGGTGATGGTCCAGAAGGCCGGATCGGTCGGCCGGTCGGAGGCGCCGGTGCCGAGCTGGTCGAAGGCGACGACGCGATAGCCCTGGTCGATCAGGCAGGAATGCGCGTCGCGCAGGTAGTCGCAGGGCAGCCCGGGCCCGCCATTGAGGCACAGCACCGTCTCCGGCCCCGAGCCGAAGCTGTAGGCCACGACCTTATGGCCATCGACACGAATCTCGTCCCGCCGGTCCGGCGCGATCTCCCGCCACATCCTGCCTGCCCCGTCTTTTCTTTTCGCAATCGCGAAACGCTAGACTGATCGGACAAATCAGACAAGACAGCCGACGGCGGATGGCCATAACCTTTTGGCATCCGATCCAGAGCGTCCACCGACGGGCTCCACCACATTTTTTCTGTCATCGAAAGCCCTCTGCCACCGAAGCGTTGCTGCGGCCGCGTTCTCGCCCGCTCACATCATCGATAGGAGGCAAATTTGAGAAAATGGCTCGGCCTGCTGCTCGCGGCCTGCACATTTTCGCCGGCCCTGGCGGACGGCGTCACGGTGATCAACGCCGACGCCCACTATCCCGAGGGACCCGTCTGGTACCAGGGCAAGCTCTATTACATCGAGTATGACCGCAACACGGTCGATGCCTGGGACGGCAGGCAAAACAGCGTCGTCTGGCAGTCCAAGGGCTGCGGCCAGTCCGCCGTGCTGAACACGGCGAAGGGCGATTTCGTCACCACCTGCTACGACAACGGCACCATCGGCCGGTTCACCGCGGACGGGAAGACACTGCCGCCCTATAGCCACGACAAGGACGGCAACACCTTCGTCGGCCCCAACGACCTGGCCCCCGACGGCAAGGGCGGCATCTATTTCACCGCTTCGGGCGACCAGGGGCCGGTGATCGACGGCAAGGTCTTCTACATCGCCCCGGACGGCACGATCACGCAGGAGGCCGTGGACCTGCACAACGCCAACGGCCTCGCCGTGTCGAACGACGGCCAGATCTTCTATGTCGTGGAGACCGAGGACAACCGGCTGCTGCAGTTCAAGGTCGGCCCCGACGGCTCGCTCTCGGACCGGCGCGTCTTCCTCAATCTCGACGACCTGACCGGCCACGTCACCCATATCTGGCCGGACGGGGTCAAGATCGACGCCAAGGGCGAGATCTATATCGGCCAGAGCCCGCGCGACGTGAAGGCCCCGCTGGCCGGGGAGATCTTCGTCGTCGACGCCGGCGGCAAGAGCCTGCGGACGATCATGCTGCCGTCGCCACAGGTGCCGAACTTCGCCTTCGGCCCTGACGACAAGACCCTCTACGTCACCGGCGTCGACCAGATCGACGCTTCACCGTATCGCGGCAAGGTCTACGCCGTGCCCAACGGCGGCTGAGGCCCGTGGCCGGTCATGGCCCCGATGTCATGACCGGCCGTAGACCGGAACCACGGCACCGCGGGTGACCTGGTTGGCCGGCGAGGCCAGGAACAGGATGGTCGCGGCCACCTGATCCACCGTCGGCCAGGCGGCGTGATCGGCCTTGGGCATGGCGGCGCGGTTGGCTGGCGTGTCCATGATCGAGGGCGCCACGGCGTTGACCAGGACGCCCTGCCCCGCCACTTCCTGCGCCAGGGCGACGGTCAGCGCCGCCAGCCCCGCCTTGGCCGCGGTGTAAGCCACCATGCCGGCCCCCTGGCGCCACTCCAGCGCCGGCCGTGCCGCGACGTTGACGATGCGGCCGCCGGCAGCGCCGCGCCCGATCGCTGCCACCGCGGCGCGGCAGCACAGGAAGCCGGTGACCAGGTTGGTGTCGAGCTGCTGCTGCAGCATCGCCTTGCCGGTCTCGGCGATCGGCGCCATGGCGAAGCCGCCGGCGACATGGATCGACGCCCAGAGCGAGGGCAGTGCCGCGTAGAAGGAGTCGACCGCGACCTCGTCGGTCAGATCGGGGACCGGCGCCAGCACCACCCGGTCATGGCCGCGATGGGCGAAACGGCGCGAATCCGCGAGGTCGCGCACCGGGATGTGGCAGGTGGCGCCGGCCTCCAGCAGCAGCCCGACCACGGCCGAGCCGAGCGCGCCGGTGCCGCCGGTGACCACCACGTGACGATCCTGGAATTCCATGGGGGTCTCCTCGAAAAGGGTTGGATTGCGCTTGCCCGATCACGCCGACCGGCGATCTTCCAAGATCATCGCCGAGGCCTTTTCGGCGATCATGATGGTCGGCGAATTGGTGTTGCCGGAGGTGATGGTCGGCATGATCGAGGCATCGACCACGCGCAATCCCGCCAGCCCGTGCACCCGCAGCCGCTCATCGACCACCGCCAGCGGGTCATGGCCCATCTTGCAGGTGCCGACCGGGTGGAAGATGGTGGTGGCGATGCGGCCCGCTGCCTCGGCCAGATCGGCCTCGTCCACCACCGCCGGGCCGGGCAGCATCTCTTCCGGCCGATACCGCGCCAAGGCGGGCGCCGCGGCGATCTCCCGGGTCAGCCGGATCGCCTTGATCGCGACATGGCGGTCGGCCTCCTCCGACAGATAGTTCGGCCGGATCGCCGGCGACGCGGTCGGGTCCGGGCTCTTGATCCGGACCGAGCCGCGGCTGTGCGGCCGCAGGTTGCAGACCGAGGCGGTGAAGGCGGGATAGGCGTGCAGTGGCTCGCCGAACCGGTCGAGGCTGAGCGGCTGGACATGGTATTCGAGGTCCGGTGTCTCCTGCGCCGGGTCGCTGCGGGCGAAGGCGCCGAGCTGGCTGGGCGCCATGCTGAGCGGGCCGCTGCGGAACATCGCGTATTCCAGCCCCATACCGATCTTGCCCAGCAGCCGGCCGGCCCGTTCGTTCAGGGTCGGCACCCCGGTCACCTTGTAGATCAGCCGCAGTTGCAGATGGTCCTGCAGGTTCTCGCCCACCCCCGGC
>NZ_JBYRFX010001057.1:0-3315 GCF_057815775.1 Inquilinus sp. | reverse complement strand
GGCTTCCCCAGCCCGAGGTCCGACCGCATGAGCCCCTCGTCCCCTGGTGCGAATGCGGTGGCGGCGCCGATACCTGCACGGGCAGGTATCGGTCTGCGCCACCGCCACGTGGTGGATTTCCTGCGTGCGCCGCCCGAGATCGGCTGGATCGAGATCCACAGCGAGAACTACCTGTCCGACGGCGGGCCGCGCCTGGCCGCGCTGGAGCGGATCCGGCGGGACTTTCCGCTCAGCTGCCACGGCGTCGGCCTGTCGCTGGGCTCGGCCGAAGGGCTGGACCGGCAGCACCTCACGGCGCTGCGCCGCCTGTTCGACCGCTTCGTCCCCGGCCTCGTCTCCGAACATGTGGCCTGGAGTGTGACGGATGGCATCTATCTGAACGACCTGCTGCCGCTGCCCTTCACCGATGAGGCCCTGGCGGTGCTGTGCCGCAATGTCGACCAGGCCCAGGACGCGTTCGGCCGGCAGCTGCTGATCGAGAACCCGTCCAGCTATCTCAGCTTCGCCGAGACGACGATGCCGGAATGGGACTTCCTGCGCGCGATCGTCGACCGCACCGGCTGCGGCCTGCTACTCGACGTCAACAACATCCACGTCTCCGGTTTCAACACCGGCTTCGACCCCGACCGCTATCTCGAGGGCCTGCCCTGGGCGGCGGTGCAAGAGATCCATGTCGCCGGCCACACCATCGCCCGGTTCGACGACCAGACCATGCTGATCGACGACCACGGATCGCCGGTGGCCGATGCGGTCTGGGCCCTGCTGCGGTCGGCGCTGCGGCGCACCGGCCCGCTGCCGGTGCTGGCGGAGTGGGACACGGCAATCCCGGAATTGCCGGTGCTGCTGGCCGAAGCCGCAAAGGCCGACCGGCTGCTGCAGGCCGTGCGGACAGGCCGTCATGCTGCGTGACATCCAGGCCGCATTCCGCGACGCCGTGCTGCAGGGCGACCCCGTGGCTGCCAGCGTCATGGTCGTCGGCGACCGGGTGCCGGCGGACCGGCGCCTGTCGATCCACCGGCACAATCTGCTGATCTCGCTGACCGAGGCCCTGGCGGCCGCCTTTCCGGTCACCGCCCAGCGACTGGGCGACGACCGCTTCCCGGTGCTGGCGCGAGCTTTCATCGAGACGACGCCGCCGCAGCGGCCGCAGCTGCTGGCCTATGGCGCGGCCTTCCCGGCCTTCCTGACCCAGGTGCTACCGGACCCGGCCGACGCGGCGCTGCCCGACCTCGCCCGGCTGGAATGGGCCAGGGTCGAGGCCTGTTTCGCCGAGACGGCGGCACCGCTACAGCCGGAACGCCTGGCATCGGTACCGCCGGAACGCGGGCCGGACGTCACCTTCGAGCTGCATCCGTCCGTCCGCCTGGTCGCCTCGCCACACCCGCTGCTGGCGCTCTGGTCCGGGACCGACGCGCCGATCGGCACCGGCATCGTGCTGGTGCTGTGGAGCGGCGACACGCTGGAAATGGCGGCCCTGGACGCCGGCGAGGCCGCGTTCCTGCGCATGGTCCGCACCGGCATGCCACTCGACGTCGCGCTGGCCGCAGCCGCGGCGGCCGAGCCCGGCTTCGACCTGCAGGCCCTGCTCGCCGCCCAGTTCGAACGCGGCACCTTCCGCGGCTTCTCGCTTCGCCCCGCCTGATGGAAACGCGCATGGTCGCGACCACCCCGACCCCGCCCGGCACCATGGGGCTCGTCGCACGGATCACGATGGTCGCCCGCCGCGTCATCGGCTGGCTCGAAATCTGGGCCGCCCCCCTGCTTCAGCTGGCGATGCGGCTGTGGATGGCGCGGGTGTTCTTCAACTCCGGCCTGACCAAGATCGCGGATTGGGACACCACCATCCTGCTGTTCCAGGAGGAATACCGGGTGCCGCTGCTGCCCGCCCCGGTGGCGGCGCTGCTGGGCACGACCTTCGAGCTGGGCATGCCGGTGCTGCTGGTCGCCGGGCTGATGACGCGGCTGGCGGCGCTGCCGCTGATCGGCATGACCCTGGTGATCCAGTTCGTGCTGGGCGCCGCCGACCCGGCCTATGACAACACCGAGCATTTCTATTGGCTGTTCCTGCTGGCGGCGATCGTGATCCGCGGCCCCGGCCCGATCTCGCTCGATCACCTGCTGTTCCGCTGGGTCCGGCGCCTGCGGGGCTGATCTCGTCCCCTCGCCCGGTGGGGCGAAGGGACGCAGGCGTTACCCATCGCGGCTATTCGACCGAACTGGTCCCCGACCAGCGTGTCGAGGGCCGCCATGGAAATGCACCAGATCCGATACTTTCTCGCCGTGTGCGAGCACCGGAATTTTACCCGGGCGGCGGAGATCTGCCACGTGGCGCAACCGTCGCTGACCCGGGCGATCAAGCTGCTGGAGGAAGAGTTCGGCGGCCTGCTGTTCCATCGCGAGCGCGCGAACACCCACCTGTCGGATCTCGGCCGCCTGATGCGGCCCTATCTGCAGCAGGTCCATGAACAGAGCCAGGCGGCGAAGAAGACGGCGCTGGAACTGGCGGCGGGCCGGCGGCAGCAGTTGCGCCTGGGCATCATGTGCACGATCGCACCGACCCTCGTCCTCGACCTGATCGACACGGTGCGGCGCAAGCATCCGGCAGTCGAGCTGCTGATGCTCGACGACAGCGCCCAGACGCTGGAGGAGAAGCTGCTGGCGGGCGAGCTGCAGGCGGCGATCTACTGCATCCCCGGGGAGGAGCCGAACGACCGGCTGCACTACATCGAGCTGTTTCGGGAGGCCTTCATGATCGCGCTGGCCGCGGGCCATCGCCTGGCCGATCGCCAGGAGATCCGCGTCCACGATCTGGACGGCGAGAACTACGTCAACCGACGCAACTGCGAGATCTACCAATATGCCAGCGCGGTGTTCACGGCGCAGAACGCGCAATGCCCGATGATCTACGGCAGCGAGCGGGACGACTGGGTGCTGGCGATGATCGCCGCCGGCCTGGGCTTCGGCTTCATCCCGGAATACTCCATCACCCATCCCGGCGTCGTGGCGCGCCGATGCGTCGAGCCGGAGTTCTGGCGCGATGTCTCGCTGGTCACGGTCCGGGGCCGGCCGCACTCCCCCGCCGTCGGCATGCTGGTGCGGGAATCCCTGCGCCAGCGCTGGCTGGGCAGGGAGGCATCGGCGGTGGCCATTCCGGCGTCGGCCGAGCCCGACCGCTCGGCACCTTCATGGATACGGAAACGACGGATATAGATCCGTCCCGGGACGAGGCCACCGAAATCTTCAGCAGAACTCATTTTGAGTTTCGCATTGATTTTCGAAACCAGATCAATTTAGATTTACCGATAATATTGGTGC
>NZ_JBYRFX010001056.1:0-2133 GCF_057815775.1 Inquilinus sp. | reverse complement strand
TTCGATCTGCCGCTCAACGGCGTCCAGTCGATTGAGCCGATCCACGGCAGACACATCGCCGGCCGGTAGTTTATCCAGGTTGGCAGCCAGTTCGGCATCCCGGGCCGCGAGCCGCTGATTATCCGCGGCCAGTTCGATCGCGCGCTGATTGATAATCGGAAGCGAAAGTGGCTGTTCAGCCTGCAGTCTGTCGACCAGTCCGCGTGACCGCTCCAGCAGGTCTGGTGTGATGATATGATCTACATCGACCGGGCGGCCGTTCGCGAGGTCGTCGATCGCCTTGGTCAGTGCGGTGCGGTGCGCGGCCTCGCCCTCGATCCCCGGCATCGGATTCGTCGAGGCGATCTGCGCCTCGCTCTCGACCACGTTTCCGGCATCGCGGACGGTGCGTGGCCAGTTGCCGGTCTTGGCCTTGGTCCACAGGCTCGAAAGCCCCTTCAGCCCGCCACCGAGCACCCCGCCCGCGAAGCCGGCCTCGGCGATGTTCTGCAGTGGCTCGCCGCTGGTCGTATAGCCGGGCTGGATGCGCTCCATGCTCTGAGCGTTGATGCTCTCGATGGCGGTCTGTGAGCCGGCACCGATCGCGCTCCATGCCAGCGCGGTGCCGAGGATGCCGAGCGATTCCGGGGCAGCCAGCGGGAACGCCACCATGTTGACGGGGTCGCTGACAGCCGCGCCGGCGGTGCCGAGGAACGAGCCTATCGCGCCGCCGGTGGTGCGCTCGCGCCGATCTAGCGCTTGGCTGTCGGCCAGTTGCCGGACCCCAATCTCGTCGGCGCGCCGCTGGATTTCCTCGTCGGTCAGTTCGGAAACGTCGAGCTCCGGCCTGGCCGCCTTCAGCGCCCGGACCCGGGCATTCATGTCCGCGATCGACGCCGTCTCCGGCAGTTGCAGCGGCTCGCCGGTCTTGGCCTGGACCTCGTCCATGTAGTCCGACAGCGCGCGCGACTTGCGCAGGTTGCCCGAGATCGACTGGCTGACCAGTCGGCCCTTGGCGAAGGCGTCGTCGAAATTGTCCGAGAATGTCGATGGCAGTTCGGGCGCGGAGACCCGGCCCGCGTAGCCCACGGCGTCGTCGATGTTGCTGGCGAACAGGTCAAGGCTCATCGCAGGTATGAATTTGCCATGCCGGAGGGATCGGACGGGTTTTCGGCCGCAAGCGTTTGGCTCGGCGCGATGTTGCGCAGGTCGAGGATGAACGGCCGCAGCCGGTTTGGCACGTTCGCGCCGACGTCGCGGAAGGCGTAGATCGGACGTTCCGGATCGCGACCCAGCCGCACCAGGTAGCGACCATCCGACAGGCTCTCCAATTGGGCATTGTTCCTGACGTATTCGGCCGTGATCGGGGTTCCGTTCTGGGTCTGAACGCCCTGCAGGTCGCCATCGGTCAGGCCGCCCATCTTGGCGTCGAAGCCGCGCTGGTTCATGCCGCGGATCGGCGCGATCAGACTGCCGCCGTTGTGGGTGACGACGCCGCCGGTGACATCGGCCACTGCCCGCTGGAACAGCGCGTCGCCGAACTTGCCGTCGAAGTTTGGGTTGGTCGCGGCGAGGTCGGCCACGCGCGCGACGACCGCGCCGCGCATCACGGCATAGGCCCCCTGCGGATCGGTGCGCGCGGCCAGCGTGAAAGCCCCGGCCGGCATGTATTTGTCGATCGCCGCGTTGCTGTCGTCCCGGTTTCCTTCCTTCAGTGGGTTGTAGGCGTCCTTCAGTTTCAGCGCTCCCTGCCCGCGGATGATGCTCTCGCCGATGGCCGGGTCCATCCCGGTCATCGCGCCGGCATAGGCTTCGACCATGCCGTCGACGCCCTTGGATCCGAGCTTCTGCAGCGTCGCCGCCCGGGTGGCGCCCGAGGTCGAAGCGACGATGTCACCATAGATGCGGGCCTTCATCGCGGGATCAGCGGCGTCCAGCGCTGCGCGGACCTGCCCGGCTTCGGCCGTGGTCAGCGCGGGCATGGCGGCGGTCTCGAACGTCCGTGTGCCGGTGGCGGCCCATTGTGCGCGCGCGGACAGGCCGGCCCGGAATGCGACCGGATTGCCGACATCGAGCGGCGCCGGCGGCGGCAGCCCAGAGGTTTCGGCCAGCGCGCCGACGGTGTGGTTGAGCGGGTCGTCGGCCAGTGCCTTG
>NZ_JBYRFX010001055.1:0-2691 GCF_057815775.1 Inquilinus sp. | reverse complement strand
TCCCTGGCCGCCCGCAGCCTGCTGCGCACCCTGCAGCCGACCGAAAGGCTGGATGGACTCTGGATCCTGCGCGGCGGCCGCCGGCTGTTGTCCTTCTGCTGCAACGACTATCTGAACCTCAGCCAGCACCCGGCGGTGAAGGCGGCGGCGCAGACGGCGATCGCGCGCTACGGCACCGGCGCCGGTGCCTCGCGCCTGGTCACCGGCAACCAACCGCTGCTGGAGGAGCTGGAGGGAAGGCTGGCCACGCTGAAGGGGGCGGAGGCCGCCTGCGTCTTCGGCTCCGGCTACCTTGCCAATGCCGGCATCATCCCGACCCTGGTTGGCGAGAACGACCTGATCCTGGTCGACGAGCTGGTGCATTCCTGCATCTGGACCGGGGCCAAGCTGGCCGGCTCGCACGTCGCCGTGTTCCGCCACAACGACCTGGCCCACCTGGCCGAGCTGCTGCAGGCCAAGCGCCACAAGCACGAGCACTGCCTGATCGCCACCGACGGCGTGTTCTCGATGGATGGCGATCTGGCGCCGGTGCATGAACTCGGAGCGCTGGCGACGGCGCATGAGGCCTGGCTGCTGACCGACGACGCGCATGGCGTCGGCGTGGTCGGCGGCGGCCGCGGCTCCAGCTTCATCGGCGGGCACAAGGCCGATGTGCCGCTGCAGATGGGCACCCTGTCCAAGGCGCTGGGCAGCTATGGCGGCTATCTCTGCGCCTCGCAGCCGGTGATCGACCTGATCAAGAGCCGCAGCCGCACCCTGGTCTATTCGACCGGCCTGCCGCCGGCCTCGGCCGCGGCGGCGTTGGCGGCACTGGATTTGATCGAGAGCGACGCGGCGCTGATCGCCGAGCCGGTGCGCAAGGCGCGGCTGTTCACCCGGCTGATGAACCTGCCGCAGGCGGAAAGCCCGATCGTGCCCGTCATCATCGGCGACGCCGCGGCGGCGCTGGAGGCAGCGCAGCAGTTGGAGGCCGAGGGCTTCCTGGTCACGGCGATCCGGCCGCCGACCGTGGCGCCCGGCACCTCGCGCCTGCGCTTCACCTTCACCGCGCTGCATCCGGAGGCGGAGATCGCGCGCCTGGCCCGGGTGCTGCGCGCCCAGGGGCTGGGCCCCGGCGAGTCGATCCAATGAGCGGGTTGTTCGTCACCGCCACCGGCACCGAGATCGGCAAGACCTTCGTCACCGCGGCGCTGGCCCGCCACCTGCACCGGCAGGGCCGGGCGGTGCGGGCGCTGAAGCCGGTGGTCAGCGGCTTCGACGACACCACCAAGGCCGACAGCGACCCCGCCATGCTGCTGCGCGCCCTGGACCGGGCGGTGACCGACGCGGCGCTGGCCGACATCGCGCCCTGGCGCTTCATCACGCCGCTGTCGCCCGACATGGCGGCGGCGCGCGAGGGCCGGGCCATCGATTTCGCGGCGCTGGTCGGCCATGGCCGCGATGCGATCGCCGCTTCCGGCCGGGATCCGCTGCTGATCGAAGGCGTCGGCGGCGCCATGGTGCCGCTGACCGGGCGCGAGACCGTGCTGGACTGGATGGCGGCGCTGGGCCTGCCTGTGCTGCTGGTGGCCGGCAGCTATCTCGGCACCATCAGCCACACCCTGACGACGCTGGCGGTGCTGCGCGCCGCCGGGCTCGACACCCGCGCCATCGTCATCAGCGAGACGCCGGGCAGCACGGTGCCGCTGGACGAGACGCGGGACACGATCGCGCGTTTCGCCGGTGTGGTCCCGGTCTTCGTCCTGCCGCGGCAGGCGGAGCCGGAGGCCGCGACGATGGCGGCGATCGCCACCGCCGCAGGATTCTAGACCCAGGCCGGGGAACCGATCGCCCGGCCGTCCCGTTCCGCTTGCGGAAGATCCGCCTCGGGCGGCGGATCGGGGAAGGGGACCGACATGATTTCACGCGTGGCGCTATCGCGCCTGGCCGGCGGCATGGCCATGGCCGGGCTGTTCGCATTTCCGGCCGCGGCTCAGGCACAGAGCAGCGATTCGACACCGAAGCAGACCGTCATCAACCCGACGCCGGAATCGCCGCACCCGCTGGCCGAAGACACCGGGTCGATCCTGGGCTTCACGCTCGAGAACGACCTCTTCGCCAACACCGACCGCAACTACACCAACGGTTTCCGCTTCTCCTACACCACGTCCGAGGCCGTGACGCCGGACTGGCTGCTGAACACGGTGCGGTCGCTGCCGCTGTTCCCCGATGCGGCGCCAGTGCGGTCCAGCTTCAGCTTCGGCCAGAGCATCTTCACGCCGAAGGACACCTCGGAGCACACCCCGGATCCGCATGATCGGCCCTATGCCGCCTGGCTCTACGGCGGCGCGGCCTTCCTGGCGGATTCGGGGGACCGGCTGGACCGGGTGGAACTGCAGGCCGGCGTCGTCGGCCCCTATGCGCTGGGCGAGCAGGTGCAGAACACGGTGCACCACATCATCAATGACGACAGGGCGCGCGGCTGGAGCCACCAGCTGCACAACGAGCCCGGCGTGCTGCTGAGCTATGAGCGCACCTGGCGCAGCGCCTATGTCGCGGCGCCGCTGGGCATCGGCTTCGACCTCTCGCCCTATGTCGGCGCCACCGTCGGCAACGTGCTGACCCAGGCCTCGGTCGGCGCCACCATGCGGCTGGGCTTCGACCTGCCGGTCGATTACGGCCCGCCGCGGATCCGGCCGAGCATCCCGGGGT
>NZ_JBYRFX010001054.1:0-3535 GCF_057815775.1 Inquilinus sp. | reverse complement strand
GGATATCGTCGAAGGGCGGCTGTGCGAGAAAGAGCGCTTCGGCACTCTCTGCGGCCATGATGGCGACGTCCTGTTGAGCGGTGCCGATGAGCACGCCGACGCGCCGGGTGTCCGCTGCGCGGGCCAGCCGGGCGAGCGAAGAGGGCAGCAGGCGCGCCAGGACATCAACCACGGCGACGGCGTAGGCACTGGCTGTTTCATCATCGCGCTGGCCAACGACCAGAAGAGAGTGGCGCCGGTAGATCAGCCACAGGCGGTCCGGCTCCAGGTCGGCAAGCGCCGGCCTGTGCCCGGCGAGCATGAGCGCCGCCGCGCCCGCCCCCGCCGTCAGCAATGCTCGCCGTTTCATGCTCGCTGCCTCCCTCTATTCCGGCTTGAACACGTCGCGGTTCAAGATCGCCGTGACGCCCACATTCGGCACGTCGACGACCTGCGCGATGTTGAGATCCACGGCCACGCTGACCAGGACGTAGGCCTGCTCGCGGGTCAGACCCTTCGTTTTGACCAGGAAGTCGATCATGTTGAGGGTCGCATTTCGCGCGGCCAGCGTGAGGTCCTCGGAGAGATTGGCAAGCGGGGCAATCTTCTGACTGTCCAGGTAGGTCGAAAACAACGGCACCTCGCCTTCGGCCTTAAGCGGAAGCCCCGTGATCCCATAGAAACTCGACGGGGCCAGGTTCTTCAGCTGCGAGCCGCCCTCGAAATGCACGGTCGTGAGCAGCGAAGCCCCACCCGGGATCACTTTGGCCCGAAGTGTCACCTTTGCGCCCATCTCGATGGCCGTGCCGGCCACCTCGCCGCCGCCCATGGCGAAGTGGACATCACCGGCGAAGAGGCCGCATCCGTCGTTGAAGCAAGGGAACAGCAGCGTGGTGCCGACGACCGTTTCCTTGGTGTCGATGTTGCCGCCGTTCTCGCGCGGCGGGACAGTTCGCACGCACTCGTCCTTCGCCGTGCCGTCGACGCCGCAGAGATCCGCTGGCAGGGCATCAATCGGTTGGGGAGGCAGCACCTCACCACCGGCATCGGCGAGCACCTTCTCTCGCTTCAGCCACTTGTCGAGTTCCGGCTTGTCGGGGAGCACGCCAACGGTCCCCATGAACGCACTGATGGGCACCGCGATACCCGGCATGTCCTTCGAACGCGCTTCAAGGCGGTTCAGCGTCCAGTGGACAATGTAAGGATCGGGAAACAGATCCCTCAGGAAGCCGAACCCCGGCACGATCGTGGTCGTGCCGAAGTCATCGGGCGCGATGTCGACCACGGTGACCGCGATGGCGTCGCCGCGCTTCGCCCCTTCAACGTTCACGGGGCCTGTGAGCGGATGGCAGTTGTTCAGATTGACGGCCGCCACGTCCGCAGGCGTCGAATTGAAGTCGAACTCGGAATCGAGACCGTCGCGCGTCTCAAGGACGAACAACTGCCCGGGCTCGACACTGGCGACTGGCTTGATCGCATAATGTATCCGGTTGAAGCAGTTCGGGTCGTCTTTGCAGTGATCGCCGGACTTTGCCACGATCAGGGGGGCCGGGCCCTTGACGTCGCTCGTATCGGCTCGTGCACTGCTCCAGGTCCCCATCAGGGATAGAGCAACCATTGACACAGACAAAGTGAACTTGGAATTTAAACGATGATATGAAAAGTATCCATGCTTCAAATTATCATAGTATTCAGACACACTGCAGATGATTCGATTATGCACGATAGGCCTCCCCATTCCACGACTGAAGAACCTATACGTGCCTCATTCGGACTAAATTTAGGAGATCCATGATCTGTCTTGAGTCCTAGGCCATGATTCTCTCGCTTGTTTTGTTTCTCACGACTCGCTGCCGTCGAAATCACCTTGTGGCGAGCGCGACCTGTCAGCCTATAGGATCCCGGCATAGCGCCCGAGGTACCGTCGAGGATGCTCACCGCTGCGGTCGGATTGGCTCTCGAGTCTGAAAGCGGCCGGCCTCTGACAGCGGCGATCGATCCAAAGCCGTTTCAGCCTCGTGATCCCCCTTCCCGAAACCGCGATCACGATCCATGTTGGAATGATGTCCGATCCGACCGACATCATCGACTGGCTGCTGGGCCCGGCCCGCATGCTGCCCTCGCCGGCGCCCGTGCTGCAGGGCGTGGCCGGGCGCCTGCTCCAGGCTGGGCTGCCGCTGTGGCGGCTGACCTTCCACCTGCCGCAGTTCCATCCGCTGATCGGCGCCGCGTCCTATGAATGGCGGCCGACGAAGACTGATGTGCGCGAGATCCGGTTCGACCGTGAGCAGGCCAGCGGCCCGGGATATCTCAGCAGCCCGATCGCGCTGATGCACCAGACGTCGAAGATGGTGCGCCGCCGCCTGGACGGGCCGGAGGCCCAGGTCGATTTCCCGGTGCTGGTGGAATTGCGCGACGAAGGCGCCGTCGACTACGTGCTGCTGCCGATGGTGTTCGGCACCGCCCAGTGGACCACCGGCTTCGGCATGGTCTCCGGCCATCCTGCCGGCTTCGACGACGCCCAGATCGCCTTCGTCGAACGCATCCTGCCGGCGGTGGGCGCCGTCTGCGAGATCATGGTCGACCGCCAGAAGACGGAACATCTGCTCGACACCTATGTCGGGCACGAGGCGGCGCGCCGCATCCTGGATGGCGATATCGTCCGCGGCGGCGCCCAGTCGCTCGAGGCGGTGATCCTGTTCTGCGACATGCGCGGCTTCACCGCCCGGGCCGAGGCAACGCCGCGCGACACGCTGCTGCAGCTGATGAACGAGTATTTCACCATCATCGTCGGCGCGATCCAGACGGCGGGCGGCGAGGTGCTGAAATTCATGGGCGACGGCGTGCTCGCCATCTTTCGCATCGGCGACGGCGAGGAGACGGCGGAGGCCTGCGCCCGCGCCCTGATCGGCGCGCTCGACGCCTTCGCCGGCCTCGACGCCATGAACGACCGGCGCCGGACCGAGGGGCTGGACGAGATCCGCGCCGGCATCGCCCTGCATTTCGGCGAGGTCATCTTCGGCAATATCGGCGCGCCGGACCGGCTGGACTTCACCGTGGTCGGTCCGGAGGTGAATCGCGCGGCGCGGATCGAGCAGATGACCAAGCTGGTCGGCCAGCGCATCCTGACCTCGGCCCGCTTCGCCGAACTATGCCCGGTGCGTCTGATCTCGGTCGGCACCCGCCGGCTGCGCGGCGTGCCCCGGCCGCAGGAGCTGTTCACCCCGGCCGCGGATCTGCGCGGCGAGAAGATCCCGGACGCGGCGTAAGGCTGGTTCCGGGATGTGCGCCCCCCTATGCTGCCCGAAACTGGGATTCGTCCGATGAACGCTGTCGCTCTGCCCACCTCCGTCGAGGACACCCTCGCGCTCCTGTCCCGCGGCGACTATGTCGCCGACCGGCCGCTGGCGACCGCGCTGTTCCTGGCCCTGCGCCTGAAGCGGCCGCTGTTCCTCGAGGGCGAGGCCGGAGTCGGCAAGACCGAGATCGCCAAGGTGCTGTCGGCCACGCTGGGCAGGCGCCTGGTGCGGCTGCAATGCTATGAGGGCCTCGACAT
>NZ_JBYRFX010001053.1:0-34246 GCF_057815775.1 Inquilinus sp. | reverse complement strand
GCGCGCGGCGGACGATCAGGGTTTGGCGGGGGCAGCGGTGGACGGGTCAGCACTTCGGCCAGACATGGCGGCCTTGTCGGGTGTGACCTTGCTGCCGGGAATGGCCTTCTGGATGCCGCCGATCACCACCCAATCATCGGGCCCGATTCCGTCCTTGACCTCGCGCATGGCCCCTTCGATCGGACCGAGCGTCACCTTGCGCTGTTCGATCACGTCGTCCTTGCCGAGAACCAGGACATAGCTGCCGACCTGGCTGGTGCCGACGGCGGTGTCGTCGATCAGCAGGCCGTCGCCCGGGCGGCCGACCGGGACGCGGATCCGGGCGAACAGGCCGGGCAGCAGGGCCAGGGTCTTGTTCTCGAACAGGCCGCGCACCGTCAGGGTGCCGGTCTGGGCGTCGATCTGCGGCGCGATGTAGTCGATCACGCCCTTGTGCGGATAACCCTCTTCGGTCTGCAGGCCGATCTCGACCGGGACGTCGTGCAGGTCGGACGCCTTGCGGCCCTGGGCGGCGAGGCTCTGCTTCACCTGCAGCGCCTGCTGCTCGCTGACCGTGAAATAGACGTAGATCGGGTCGGTCTGGACGATGCTGGCCAGCTTGGTCGGGCCGCCATAGCCGACCAGGGCGCCGACATCGGCGAGGTGGTTGGTGACCACCCCGTCGAACGGCGCCGTGATCTCGGTGTAGCCCAGCGTGATGGTCGCCATATCGACATTGGCCTGGGCCTGCATCACCCCCGCGGTCGCTTCGTCGAGACGGGTCTTGGCATCCTCGACCTTGGCTTCGGAGGCGAACTGGTTTTTCCCGAGCGAGGACTGGCGGTCGTATTCGGACTGGGCGTTCGCCTGGCCGGCCTGCTGCCGGATCAGATCTGCCTTGGCCTGCTCCAGCTGGGCGTCATAGGTGTCGCGCTGAATGTGGAACAGCGGCGTGCCCTTGGTCACCAGGGCACCGTCCTTGTAGTCGATGGAGACGAGGTCGCCCTGCACCCGCGCCGCCAGATCGACGGCGTTGAACGCCTGCGTCGACCCTGTCAGCTCGAGATAAGGCGTCACCGGCGCGCTCAGCGGCTGCGCCACCGTCACCTTGGGCGGCGGCGGCGGCACATAGGCGTTCTGTTCGTTGCAGCCGGCAAGGCCGAGGCCCAGGCCGCACAGCGCCACGGCCCGCATCGGCCATCCGTCGAAATGGCCCCGCCAGGCGGGCCGCGATATCGTCATGACTGTTCCCCTCGGGCGTGCCGGATCGGCCGCCCCCCTGCGATTTATCGTCTGATCTACAAAGGTTCGCCGGCCCGATTACCGCTGGAACCGCCGGCCCCCCGAGTGCCCTGCGGGCCGCAGCCGTTCCACCCGCTGCTGCCCGGCGCCGCGCGCCTGGCGCTGCGAGTCGAGGTCGCCGACCGTGCGGTTGCTGTCGCGCTGCACCGGCTGCCAGCCGTCGGAGCTGCGCTTCTGCCAGCCATCGCCGCTGTTCTGGTAGACGTTGCCGTCGCGGCCGGCATAGACGTTGCCGTCGTTCCAGGCGACGCCGGAGCCGGTCCGGCGGTTGACGACGGCGCCCTTGCTGTCGACCGACCGGTCGCCGTCATGGGCATTGCCCGACACCGTGGTGCTGGCGGCCCCGGCCACGCCGGTCCGCCGGTTCACCCCGGCGACCTGGCGCCCGGCCTGGTAGTCGCCGCTGTCGACATCGCCGGTGATTCCGGCGCGGCCGGCAGCGGCGACACCCGTTCGGGGATTGACCACGGACCCCTGCCGGCCCGCAGCGTAGCCCCCGGACGACCAGTTGAACGCCCCGGCCCGGCCAGCCTGGCCGCGGGCGCCTGTATAGGGGTTGAAGCCGGAGACGTGGCTGCCGCTCCAGCTCGTGCCGGTCCAGCCGTTCCACCCATTGGCATGGGTGATGGTGCCCCGGCCCCAGCGGCCATAGACATTGACCTGGTTCACGTTGACGTGATGCCAGTTCACATAGCCGCCATCATAGCCCCAGTAGGGTCCCCAATAGGGCGAGGCGGCACCCCACAGCGCCCCGACCGCGAAGCCGAAGGCGAAGCCTTGCGCCGCACTCATGGTGAAGCCGGCGCCATAGCCATAGGTCGCGGGGTAGCCGTACCAGACACCGCCGGAGACATAGGCGGGATAGCTGTAGCCGGTGCCGTAGACCACCGTCCCGGCTGGGCTGACGACAACGCCGAGATAGCCCGGGGTGTAGCCGACCACCACCGCCTGCGGCGTTGCCGAGTAGATCTTGACGTAGGTGACGTAGTGCAGCGGCGAAGACGCCGGGATGGCGTAGATCGCGACTGGCACAGCATCGGCCACGCGCCACGGGCCGGACGCCACGGCGGCGACGAACCAGACACCCTTGGACACAGCGTAGTAGTGCGTCGGATCGACCCGGATCACCGGCACTGCGGTGTTGGCCGCATAGAATAGCGGCGTGCCGCCGATCGGCCGGAAATCCGCTGCACCGCCGGCATAGGAGACGCGCAGGCTGGCCTTGCTGCGGTCCACCGTCGCGGTCTGCGGGATGGAGGCCGCGATCGCGGCCTCCTTCGCCTGCGGCGTCCCGGCGACCGAGACCAGCACATCGGCCTTAGGATCATCAGGCGAAATCTTGGCGAAATCCGCCGGCAGCGCATCCGGCGCGACGAAGCTCCAGGGGCCGTCCGTCCCCGCAGCCTTGAACCAGCGGCCGGAGACCAGCAGGTAGGTCGCGTTGCCGGCGGGATCGACGAAGACGGCGTGATCGGCGTTGGTCATGGTCAGCAGGCTGACGCCCGTGACCGGCGCCAGCTGCGGCGGCCCGTCGGTCAGCACCAGCTCGGTCGGCTGGGTCGCGATCGCCAGGGCAGGCGGCGTTGCCGGCGGCTTGCCGCCATCCGGCAGCAGCGGGTCGGGCGCGGCGGATCTGGCGGCGGCCGTCGCGGCGGCGCGAAGCGCCGCCGATGGTGCGGTGATGACAACCCAGGACCCGTCCAGCCCCGGCGCCTGATACCAGGATCCGGCCGCCTGGATATGGAAGCCGGTGCCGTCCTGCAGGATCAGGACGCGGGAATTCACCACCCGCTGGAACCCGGCGGCTCCAGCGACCGGCTGCAGCACAGGGTCGCCGTCGATCTGCACCAGCACGGTCGGGGCCGCGGCGAAGACGATCCGCGGCGGGTCATTCTGCACCGGCACCCCGGCCTGGGCTCCGCCCTGCTGTTCCGCCGCATAGCTGGTCTGGAGATGGTCGAGCGCGACCGTCATGCCGCCGGGCGGCAGTCGGGCCTGCAGCGTCGCCTGCAGCTCGGATGCCGCGCCGGGGTCGGTCGGAACATCGACCTTGTCGATCGTAATCCCGCGCAGCCGGGCCAGGCCCGCCGTTTTGTCGATATCCGCATCGGCGCTGAATTCGGCGACACCGTAGGTCGGGCTGGCGTCCTTGGCCCCGATGGCGATGGCGGCGCGGCCCGACAGATGGTCGCCGGCCCATTGTTCGATCTGCGGCTGGTAGATCTCGATCCGCTGGCCGCCATGGTCGAAATCACGAGGCCAGCCCAGGCTGGACAACGGGTCCGGCGCCGCCTGCGCCCAGGCTTCGACACTGGCCCATGTCATGGCCGACAGGCCGATCGCGAACACGCCCACGAGACGAATGACCTGGCCCATGATCTCTCCAACGCGACGGATTCTGGATGCGGGCAATTCCGGCGGAGCCATCCTTCGGCCCGGCCGGATCAGAATGAGACAGCGGTGCGCAGCGAACAGGCGATACCGGATTTGGACATCAGCAGCAGCCATCGCAAAAGACCCAGCCTTTTCGGGTCGATCCCGTCCGCCATGTCCGCCCCCTGAAAATCTCCGGGCAACAAGGATCTGCAGCGTTGCGTGTGGCGCGTCTGAAAGCACGCCGGATTCGATGAAACCGCCAATTCGATCGATGAAGCGACGCAGACACGCGCCGTGGGAATCGATCTATCCAAATCAGATCCGCCCAAAATCAGATCCGCGTCGATTGAGGGACGCGGGCCCGGGACATCAATGCCTCACCCTCTCTCCCGCCCCAGCAGCACCGCCACGGCCTGGGCGCGGTTGGCAGCGCCCAGCTTCTCATAAAGGTTGCGCAGGTGGAATTTGACCGTGTTCGGTGACAGGCCGAAGCAGCGGGCCAGGCCCTCGTTGCTCAGGCCTTCGGTCAGCCGCTCCAGCAGCTCGCGCTCGCGCACGGTCAGGCCGGCCAGCGGGTCGGCCGCAATCGCCCGGCCCAGATCGAGGAATGGGAACATCATCCGGCTGCGCGCCACCTCGGCCACCAGGTCCAACAGGCGCTCCGGCGGTTCGGATTTCGACAGGAAGCCGGCGGCGCCCAGCTGCATGGCGGCGCGCGCCACCTCCAGGTCCGCACCGGTGTAGACGACAATGCGGGGCAGGGGTCGAGTGGCCCCAGCCGCACCAGCCCGCAGCGCCTCCAGCACGGCGCGGCCGTCGCCATTGGCCATCACCCAGCCGATGATGCCGACATCGAAGTCGAAGCGCGCCACTGCGTCGAGGAAACGCTCGCCGTCGCTGGCCGAGACTGCCAGCTCGAACCGCCGATCCTCGCCGAACAGCGATTGCAGACCGCGCAGCACCAGCGGATTCTTGTCGGCGAAGCCCAGCCGGATCGGGTTCGCCACCGCGACGGACAGGTCGGGCAGGGGCTGTGGCTCCGGCTGGTGTGGCGTCGTCCTGGTCATCCGTGTCCTGGCCGCGCGGGCGGCCGCTGGGTCTCGCTCCCCCGATGCTAACGCGTTCCGGCCCCTGCTGTCCGTCGTCCTTGCGACCAATGCGGCGGGCAAAACGGCGCATCCGTGCTGTGCCCGCTACTTGACGATGAACGTGCCGCTCATGCCCGGCGCATCGGTTTCCGGCGCGTGGAAGGTGAAGGTGCCGGGGCGGATCGGCACGAAGGAGATCACCGCCTTGCCGGCGTCGTCGAACTCGATCGAATCCAGCCCCAGCGGCCGGACCTCGACCTTGTTGATGACGACCTCGTTGATCCAGATGTTGCGGAAGAATTCGGGGGCGCTGACGCCCAGCTCGGCCGTGCCGTCGGCCTCGATCGTCCAGCGGTAGTATTTGCCGGCCTCCAGCTCATAGGGCTTGGTCGGGAAGGCCAGGCCGGAGGAGAGCTTGAGCGTCTCGAGGTTGGTGCCGCGCACGGTCAGCCCGGCCTGGGCCGCAGCCGGGCCGGTGGTGGCGAGCAGGGCAGGGGCGGTGAACAGGGCCAAGGCGACGAGCGCGCCGCAGGTCGTCGATGCACGCATTCCGGACTCCTCCTCCTGGCGCCGGCTAGGCGGGGTCACGGATGTTCCGGGGCGCCGCCTGGGCCGGTCGTTGTGATTTCAGTCCGGAGTATGACGGCGGGCACCGGGACGGTCGACGGCGGAAACCCTATCCGCCGTCGTCCTTTGGTCCAAGGAATGGGCTTTGGTCCAAAGAATGCCGGCCGGGAGGCTAGAGAGCGGCGGCCGTCTCCCTCACCGGCTGCGCCGCGGCGCCATCGAACAGCCCGGCCACCACCTCCTCGGCCAGGGCGAAGCTGGTGCTCATGCCGGTGCCGCTGGTGACCTGGACCACCCGGGTCGCCGCATCCGGCGCTTCGGCGAAGGCCTCGGCCGGGCCGGAGGGGTAGATGCCGATCCAGCGCTCGGTCACCTCGGGGGCCGGCAGGTCCATCAGCTCCGCCAGGTGGCGCAGGATCAACCCCTCCACCGCCTGCGGCGCGAACGGGTCCGGTGCGTCGTCGTAGTGATGGGAGTCGCCGACCACCAGCGAGCCGTCGGCGCTCTGCACCACGATCAGATGGATGCCGTTGGCCAGCGTCTCCGGCACCTCGGCCGCCAGCCGGGCCTTCAGCGGCGCCGCCTCCGGCAGGTCGGCGAAGCCGTGGTAGCGGCCGAGGCTGAGGTCGCCCATCACGGCCGCGGGCAGGCGCCAGCCGGGGGCGGCGACGCGCAGCATCTGCAGCTTGCACAGGGTGGTGCGATGCCGGGCCATGATCTCGGGGAACAGCGATTTCAGATCCGGGCCGGGGCAGACCACGATGCGGTCGGCCAGGATCGGGCCCGCGGTGGTCTCGACCCGCGGCGCCTCGACCGCCCGCACCGACACGCCACGGCGGAAGACGACGCCGTGCGCGGCCTCCAGCCAGGCGGCCAGGCGCGGGATCGCCTCGCGCGGCTCGACCCGCAACTCATGCGGGCTCCACAGCCCGCCGCGCAGCCCGTCGGCCCGCGCCATCGGCAGCCGCTCCAGCGTGGCGGCAGCGGACAGCCGGTCGCAGCCGTCGCCCATCTCCGTGCGGGCGAAGGGGTCCAGCACGGCCTCCGCCTCCGCGCTGCGGGCCAGCAGGGCGGTGCCGCGATGCAGCACCGGGATGCCGGCCTGCGGTGCGACCTCGGCCCAGACATCGCGGCTGCGCCGTGCGCGGCGCCAGGTCGGGCCGGCCGACTGGCCGCTGATGGTGACGAAGCCGAAATTGCGGATCGAGGCGCCGACGGCTCTGATGTCGCGGTCGATCACCACCACCCGCAGGCCACGGCGGGCGGCGGCCAGGGCATGGGCCAGGCCGACGATGCCGGCGCCGACGACGGCGAGATCGTATCGCCCCGTGCTTGTGACAGGTTGGCTCACGGGGTCTCTCCGGCGGCGATGCGGGCCTCGATCCGGTCGATGGCGGCGGGAACCTCGGCGATGCTGTCGACCACCTCATGCGCGCCGGCCTGGTGCAGCCGCTCGGTCGCAATGTGGCGCAGGACGGCCTGGCGGTCGGCCGGCAGGGCGGCCCATTCCGGCGCGGTCAGCCCGACCTCGTTGCCGCTGACGGCCAGGGCGATGGTCCATAGGCCGCCGTTCAGCCCTTCGGCCACGTCGACCACGGTGTCGCCGATCTTGACCGCGGCCTGGACCGGGTGGACGTCCAGCTCGATCAGCGCCTTCAGCGCCATCGACGGGCCGGGACGGCCGGACGGGGTCTCGCCAGCGCAGACGATCACCTCGGGCGCATATCCCTGCTTGGCCGCCGCCGGGATCACCACCTCCATCACCCGGCGCGGGAAGCCGGTGGTGGTGCCGATGCGGATGCCGCTGGCGGCGAGCGCCGCCATAGTGTCTGTAGTCCTGGGGATCAGCACCGCATGCCGCGCCACCGCCGCGACCTGCAGCGGCAGGAAGCGGTCATACAAATCGTCGACATCGGCGGTGATCGGGTCACGGCCATGCGCCCGGTGCCAAGCGGCGGCGACCGCGGGCATGTCGAGCAGGGTGCGGATGTGGTCCCACTTCGCCATGCCCATCGGCAGCCGCGCCGTGGCCAGCGGCACCTCGACCCCGACCTTGGCGAAGGCGTCGACCAGCGAGGTGATCGGCGCCTGGCAGCCAAAGTCGATGGTGGTGCCCGCCCAGTCGAAGATCGCGGCGCGGATCGGGCCGGCGTAGCGGCGGCGATAGGTGAAGCTCATGGGGCGCTCCCGGGGATCGGTGGTGAACCGGATGGCGGAAGGAAGCCAGACAATCTAATATTGATCCAATTCATATTCTCCATATTGATCATTGATGAGCTCAACACTGAACGTCCAGCTTCGCGCCTTTCACGCGGTGGCGACCGAAGGCAGCTTCACCAAGGCGGCGCGGGCGATCGGCGTGTCGCAATCGACCCTGTCGATCGAGGTCAAGGCGCTGGAGCAGCGTTACGGCGTGCAGCTGTTCCGTCGTTCCGACCGGACGATCGAGCTGACCCTGCTGGGCGTCGAACTGATGACCTTCACCAACCGGGCCTTCACCGCGCAGGCCGAGGCCGTGGAGCTGCTGCAGGGCACCAGCCGGGTGCCTACCGGCACGCTGCGACTGGGCGCGGACGGGCCGTTCCACGCCATGCCGCTAATCGCCGCCTTCACCGGCCGGCATGACGGCGCCCGGGTGCGGATGACGGTCGGCAACGCCCAACGGGTGCTGGCCGACCTGGTCGACATCCGCCTCGACGTGGCGCTGCTGGCGCGGGTGCCGGGCGATCCGCAGCTGCATGCCCTGCCGCTGTGGCACGACCCGGTGCATGTGCTGCTGCCGCAGGCCCATGCCCTGGCCCGGCTGTCGGCCGTGCCGGCGACGCTGATCGCGCAGGAGCGTCTGGTGATGCGCGAGGCCGGGTCGATGACGCGGGAGACGGTGGAGCGCGCTTTTGCCGCGATCGACCTGCCGCTGGCGCCCTGGATGGAGGTGGAGGGGCGAGAGGCGTCGCGCGAAGCGATCGCCGCCGGCCTGGGCATCGGCTTCATGTCGGCCGCCGAGATGACGCCGGACCCGCGCTTCGTCAGCCGCCCGATCGATGGCTGCCGGGTCGAGATGGATGAATATGTCGTGTGCCTGCGCGAGCGCCAGCGCCTGGCCATTGTCCGCGCCTTCCTCGACATCGCCGCCGAGGCCAGCCGTCTCAGGCGCGAAGCGGTTGGCTTGGGCCAGAAGATGGGATCATGATCGGTCCTCGACCCTCTTCGGCCATGGAGTGGAACCGCACGACCTGCCGTTGACCCCCATGTCCCGCCCGACGACCGTCTATGATTATCTGGCCACGCTTTCGAGGAGTTCGCGACCCATGACCGGCACGACCGACCAGCCTGTGGCAGCCCCGCTTCCCACGCCCCGCGACCCCCAGCTCTGGGCCCTGGCCAACTGCATCCGGGCCTTGTCCATGGATGCGGTGGAGCGCGCCAAGAGCGGCCATCCCGGCATGCCCATGGGCATGGCCGACATCGCCACGGTGCTGTTCCGCGACTTCCTGACCTTCGATGCCGCGGACCCGCACTGGATCGACCGGGACCGCTTCCTGCTGTCGAACGGCCATGGCTCGATGCTGCTGTACAGCCTGCTGTACCTCACCGGGTACAAGGACATGACGATCGAGCAGATCGAGCGTTTCCGCCAGGTCGGCAGCAAGACCGCGGGTCACCCGGAATACCGCCACGCCGACGGCATCGAGACCACCACCGGGCCGCTGGGGCAGGGGACGGCCAATTCGGTCGGCCTGGCGCTGGCCGAGCGCATCATGAATGCCAGCTTCGGCGACGAACTGGTCAATCACTTCACCTATGTCTTCCTCGGCGACGGCTGCCTGATGGAGGGCATCAGCCATGAGGCGATCTCGATGGCCGGGCACCTCAAGCTCGGCAAGCTGATCGCCTTCTTCGACAACAACTCGATCACCATCGACGGCCCGACCAGCCTGTCCGTTTCCGACCACCAATCCGACCGGTTCCGGGCGTCGAACTGGCATGTGATCGAGATCGACGGGCACGACACCGACCAGATCCACGCCGCGATCACCGAGGCCCAGGCCGTCACCGACAAGCCGACGCTGATCAACTGCCGCACCATCATCGGCTTCGGCATGCCGACCCGGGCCGGCACTCAGAAGGCGCACAGCGACGCCCCGGGCGAGGCGGAGATCGCCGGCGCGCGCGAGCGGCTGGGCTGGACCGCGCCGCCCTTCGAGATCCCGGACGACCTGCTGCAGGCCTGGCGGGCGATCGGCTCGCGCGGCCAGGCGAAGCGCCTGGCCTGGGCCGAGCGGGTGAAGCAGGCGCCGGAACCGCTGCGCGGGGATTTCGAGCGCCGCAACCGGGGTGATCTTCCCGCCGACTGGAAGCAGGCGATCGTGGCCGCCCGGCAGGACTTCCTGCAGGGCGGCAAGCCGATGGCGACGCGGCAGGCCAGCGGCGCCGTGCTCGACCATCTCTTCGCCGCGATCCCCGAACTGCTCGGCGGATCGGCCGACCTGACCCCGTCCAACAACACCAAGGCGGCCGGCGAGGTCGAGATCCGCCCCGGCGAATACCGCGGCTCCTATGTCCATTACGGCGTGCGCGAGCACGGCATGGCGGCAGCGATGAACGGCATCGCGCTGCATGGCGGCCTGATCCCGTATGGCGGCACCTTCATGTGCTTCTCGGATTACTGTCGCCCGTCGATCCGCCTGGCGGCAATGATGGAAATCCGCACCATCTTCGTCATGACCCACGATTCCATCGGCCTGGGCGAGGACGGCCCGACCCATCAGCCGGTCGAACATCTGGCGGCGCTGCGCGCGATCCCGCATCTGGCCGTGTTCCGCCCGGCGGATGCGATCGAGACCGCCGAATGCTGGGAGGTGGTGCTGGACACGCCGCGCCGGGCCGCCCTGCTGGCCCTGTCGCGCCAGCCCCTGCCGCTGCTGCGGCACGAGGCGGGCGCCGAGAACAAGTCGGCCAGGGGCGCGTATGTCCTGCTCGAAGCCGAGGGCGGCCCGCGCCAGCTGACCATCATGAGCACCGGGTCGGAGGTGCAGCTGGCGGTGGCCGCCCGCGACGTGCTGCAGGCCGAGGGCGTGCCGACGGCGGTGGTGTCGATGCCGTGCCGGTTGCTGTTCGAACAGCAGGATGCCGCGTATCGCCGGGACGTGCTGGTCGACGGCACCGCCCGCGTCGCGGTCGAAGCAGCGGTCGAACTGGGCTGGGAGCGCTATCTCGGCTTCGACGGCGCCTTTGTCGGCATGCACGGCTTCGGCGCCTCCGGCAAGATCGCCGACGTCTATGCCAAATTCGACATCACCACGGACGCCGTGGTGAAAGCCTGCCGCGAGACCCTGTCCCGCCGCGCCTGAGGCGTCGCTGCGACGGGAGGGGAGGGGCCGCGCCTAAGGCGCGGCCCCTCTTTCATTCTCGGGGTCGGATTGCAAAGCATTCCGGATCGACCGCCAACCGCGGCCGCAATCATTGCGATTTTCAGAAAAAATATCGGCTCTAACATTTGACAAAATGCAGCGAGATGATCCCCCGGAAAGCTTGATGCATAAAATCCAATCTATTTATCGTATTCCCCTTTACTCCGGTAAGGGCCGGATTCCGGCGGAACATCGGCGCTGCCGCATCGTTTGGATTGTATCTTCGACAACAATGGACGGATCCAATGTCGGCAGTCTCCGCCGCAACGGAACGGCAGTTCACCTCCACGGTCGCGCCCTGCATGCCCAATCTCCGGCGTTATGCGATGAGCCTGACGCGGAATTCCGCTGATGCGGATGATCTGCTGCAGGAGACGATGCTGCGGGCCGCCCTGAAGCTCCATCTGTGGGAGCGCGGTACCAACATGATGGCGTGGCTGGTGGTGATGATGCGCCGCCTCCATCTTTCGAAATTCGTCGAAGGCAAGCGCAACAAGACGGAATTCATCACCCTCGACGGCTGGGATGCCCCCGTGCCGGCCACCCAGACCCAAGCCGTGGAATTGCGGGAGCTGGAAGGCCGCTGGCCGGCGCTGTCCAAGCAGCACCGCGAGGTGCTGGAACTGGTGGCCATCAGCGGCGCCACCTATGAAGAGGCGGCCGAACGGTTCCAGGTGCCGATCGGCACCATCCGGTCACGGCTGGGTCGGGCCCGCAATTGCCTTCGTGAGGCAGAACACGCCGTTCACTGAGGCCGAGGCCGGGATCGATGTTCGAAGGCTTCACTCTCGAGACGATAGCGCTGCCCGAAGCCACGCTTCGGGTCCGCCATGGCGGGGAGGGGCCTCCGATCCTGCTGCTGCACGGCCATCCGCGCACCCACGCAACCTGGCACCGCGTCGCGCCGATCCTGGCGAAGCACCACACCGTCGTCTGCCCGGATCTCCGCGGTTTCGGCCGATCGTCGAAACCGGCTGATACCCCCGACCATTCGGGATCGTCGAAGCGGGCCAAGGCGCTGGATTGCGTTGCCTTGATGGAACGGCTCGGCCACTCGCGTTTCGCCGTCGTCGGTCATGATCGCGGGGCCTACACCGCCTTCCGCCTCGCGATGGACCATCCCAAGCGGGTCAACCGTCTCGCCATCCTTGATGCGATCCCCATCCTCGAGGCGCTGGAACGCTGCGACGACCGCTTTGCCACGGCCTGGTACCACTGGTTCTTCTTCGCCCAGGCCGAAAAGCCGGAGCGGGCGATCCTGGCCGATCCGAAGGCGTGGTACGCGGCATCCCCGGAGCAGCTGGGGGCCGAAGCTTACGCGGATTTTCTCGACGTGATCCAGGATCCGGCGACGGTCCACGGCATGGTGGAGGATTACCGCGCCGGCCTCGGCATCGACCGCGCGCACGACGCTGCCGATCGTGACGCCGGCCGGACGATCGTCTGCCCGATGCTGTGCCTGTGGTCGCTGCAGGATGATCTGCAGGAGCTGTTCGGCGACATTCTCGCCATCTGGCGGCCCTGGGCTCCGGATCTCCGGGGCCACGGCATCGACTGCGGCCATCACATGGCCGAGGAAGCGCCCGAGGCGCTGTCCCGCGAATTGCTGGCCTTTCTCAAGAGCTGAGCTAGGCAATCGCTCGGGAAAGCTTATGTTCGATCCGAACGAGGCAGACCGGCATCATGGCCGGGGCTGCGAACCCATATCCGATGATGGACAGATGACCCAACCGTTCAGCACGATTCTCGTCGTCGAGGACGAACCGCTCATCCGGGTGGTGCTGATGGATTTGCTCGAGGAACTCGGTATTGCGTCGGAGCAGGCCGCGTCGTCCGAGGACGCGATCGCCGTGATGGACCAGGCGGGCGACCGGATCGATGCCGCCATCGTCGATTTGGCGCTGCCCGACGGCAGCGGCCTCGACCTGGCTGCGCAGCTGCGCCAGCGCCGTCCCGGGCTGCCGATCGTCATCGCCACGGGATATTCGCGCGCGTCCATCCCGGACGATCAGCCGTACGGATATCTGCAGAAGCCCTATGACCTCAGCATGCTGGAAGCGGCCCTGGCCACTGTCGCGCCGCGCTGAATCGGCGGTCGGCAGCGACAGGCGCCGCTCTGCTCCTGGTCTGGAGATGGTCTCCAGGTGCGGCGCGATCGCCGTCGCGGTAACGTCTGGTGTCACGACGACCGCTGGGATCGCGTGCATGAGGCACAGGGAATGATGCGATGACGATGTCACTGACGCTGGCCAATCTCGGGGCGGTCTCTGCGCGTGCGGCTGTGCCGACTTATGGGCGGGAGGATCTCTCGGCCGGGATCGTGCATTTCGGCATCGGCAATTTTCACCGGGCTCACCAGGCGGTCTATCTCGATGCGCTGCTGAATCTCGGGCAGGACCGCGACTGGGGTCTGATCGGTGCCGGCGTGACCGCCTATGACAGCGCCATGCGCGACCGGCTGAAGCCGCAGGACTGGCTGACCACGGTGGTGGAGCAGGATATCGGCCGGACGGCGGCGCACGTCACCGGCGCGATGATCGGCTTCCTCGATCCGCAGGATCGCGCTGCGACCATCGCCACACTCGCCGACCCGGCGATCCGCATCGTCTCGCTGACCATCACCGAAGGCGGCTATTTCCTGCATCCGGCGTCCGGCGCCTTCGATCCGGAGCATCCGGCGATCGTCGCCGATGGCCGCAACCCCGATGATCCGAAGACGGTGTTCGGCCTCATTGTCGCCGGGCTGAAGCGCCGCCGCGCCGCCGGCCTGGTGCCCTTCACCGTGCTGTCCTGCGACAACATCCCCGGCAACGGCCATGCCGCCCAGGCGGCGGTGGCGGGCCTGGCCCGCCTGTCCGATCCGGATTTCGCGGACTGGATCCTGGCCCATGTCGCGTTCCCGAATGGGATGGTCGACCGCATCACCCCGGCGACCGGACCGCGTGAGATCGATCATTGCCGCGAGACCTTCGACATCGCCGATGCCAGCCCGGTCTATTGCGAGGAGTTCAAGCAATGGGTGCTGGAGGACCATTTCACGGCGGGCCGGCCGGCGCTGGAGAAGGTCGGCGTGACCTTCGTGCCGGATGTCGCCCCCTATGAGCTGATGAAGATCCGCATCCTGAACGGCGGCCACGCGGCGATCGCCTATCCCGGGGAGCTGCTCGACATTCCGTTCGTACACGAGGCAATGGAGGACCCGGAGATCGGCGCCTTCCTGGCCAGGCTGGAGCGTGAGGAGATCATTCCGTCCGTCCCGCCGGTGCCGGACACCGACCTCCAGGCCTATTTCAGCCAGGTCCAGACGCGCTTCCTGAATCCGAAGGTCGCCGACACGATCCCGCGGTTGGCCCGCGACGGGTCCGACCGGCAGCCGAAATTCATCATCCCGGTGGCCGCGGACCGGCTGAAGGCGGGCGGCAGCGTCGGCGGGCTGGCCCTGGTCTCGGCCCTGTGGTGCCGCCATTGCTTCGGCACCACCGATTCCGGCCGGCAGGTGCCGCCGAACGATACGAGCTGGGATGCCCTGCAGGCGCGGGCCAAGGCGGCGAAGACGGATCCGCAGGCGTGGATCTCGATGGCCGACATCTATGGCGATGTCGGGACATCCGAGAGATTCGCCACGGCCTTCGCCGAGAGCCTGAGGTCGCTCTGGGGCATCGGCACGCGGGCGACCCTGGCCCGCTATGCCGGCGGCAGCCTGTGACACGAGCGACCGGAGACGGGCTGGACATGCGATCAACCGATGAGCTCGTGGCGGCGATCCTCGAGCGATCCCGCGATGCCGATCGCTTCATCGTCGCGATCGCCGGCCCGCCGGGCGCCGGCAAATCGACGGTGTCCGACAGGCTGTTGCAGCTTTTGCCCAACGTGGCGGTCGTGCCGGCCGATGGCTTCCACTATGACAACGCCCTGCTCGATGTGCTCGGCCGGCGCAATCGCAAGGGCGCCCCGAACACCTTCGATGTCAGGGGGCTGGAGCTCACGCTGCAGCGGATCAGGGCCGGCGAGCCCGATGTCGTGATCCCGACCTTCGACCGCGATCTCGACCTGTCGCGGGGCAGCGCCAGGATGATTGCCCGGGACGTGAAGCACATCGTGGTGGAGGGCAACTATCTCACCTTGGCGAACGGGCCATGGTCGGCCCTGCGGCAATATTGCGATCTCACCGTCTTCCTCCAGGTCGACCGGTCCGAACTGGAACGCCGCCTGCTGCAGCGCTGGACCGATCTGGGCCGGACGGCCGAAGCGTCACGACATTGGGTCGAGACCAACGACCTCCCCAATGTCGACCTGGTGCTGCACGAGACCGGCATTGCCGACATCGTCCTGGAGGCAGGCTGACGGAGCGGGATAGTGCGGGGAGGGGGCCCCCGCTCTACCTCACACGTCACCGGGAGCCCGGCGCAGACCCTATTTTCCTAGCAGATTTAGGCCCAGCAGATTCTGGACGACCCGCATGAAGATGCGCGCGCCCGGCTCGATCAGGGCGTCCGGGAAATCGAAATCGGGATTGTGCAACTGCGGCGAGGCTTCGCCCGACCCGAACAGGAACATGGCGGATTTCGAAACACCCGCGAACCGCCCGAAATCCTCGGAGGGGCGCATCGGCTTGCCCACGCCATGCGGGATCGCCTCATGGTCGAAGGCCTGGCGGAAGATCGCGACAGCGTCCGGGTCATTGTCGCAGTGATGAAAGATGTCCTGGTAGTCCATCTCGACGCCGAGGCCGGATTGTTCGGCGGCGTCCCGGACCAGTTTTTCGGCATCCGCGCACAGGCTGGCCATGCGATCGTCGCGCAAGGTCCGCAGCGTGGCCCACAGCTCGGCATCGCCCGGCGCCACGCCGAAGGCCGCTTCGCCCATGGTCGCATGCGTGATCGTCACCAGCCGGAAATCGAGATCAAGCGGGCCGACGGCCCCGAGCGCCGTCAACGCCGGCATCAACCGGGCCAGGGCCACCATCGGGGACACGCCATCCTCCGGCAGCGAGGCATGCGACGTCTTGCCGGACAGCCTGATGCGCAGGCCGCGTGACGCGCAGGCCATCGGCCCTTCCGCCAGCGACGCATAGCCCAGCGGGAAGCCGGGCATGTTGTGCAGCGAGAAAGAATAGTCCGGCCGGATCTCCGCGAATTTCGCATCGGCAATGACCGCCGCGGCGCCGGCGCCGTTCTCTTCCGCCGGCTGGAACATCAGCACGACGCGGCCGCGCTTGGGGCGCTGGCGGCTCAGGCTCCGCGCCACCGCACAGAGGATGGTCGAATGCCCTTCATGCCCGCACAGATGCGCCTTGCCGGGAGTCGCCGACCGCCAGGGGTTTTCGGAGATTTCCTGGATCGGCAGCGCATCGATCTCGGAGCGGATCAGGACGGTCGGACCGGGTTCGGATCCCTGGAAGATCGCCGCCACGCCATGGCCGCCGAGCCCGGTGATCACCTTGTCCGGCCGGGTCGGCGCGATGAAGGCCACGACGGCCTTGGCTGTCTCGGCTTCTTCGCCCGGAAGCTCCGGCATGCGGTGCAGGGTCCGGCGAAAATCCGTGAGTTCGACGATATCCGAATTTGTAAGCAGCATTGCCTGCTGGCTCCCGATGTGAGGGCGTGTCCCGGTTGGATTTGTGGCCCGGCGGAAGGACATGCGGGAGACGAATAATCGCCACCATGATAACCAATGGTTGTCAGTCTCCGCAAATGGGCGGGTCCCGAGGGAGATGTCGCGTATGCGCCTGCACCAGCTCCAGGCCTTTGTCGAAGCGGTCGAGAAGGGCGGCATCCGGTCGGCGGCGCGCTCGATGAACATCTCCCAGGCCGCGCTGACCAAGGCGATCCGCTCGCTCGAAGATGAAGCCGGCTCGCCCTTGCTGACCAGGTCCGCCCGCGGCGTGGCCCCGACAGCCCTCGGTCTGCGTTTCCTCACGCGGGCCCGGCTGGTCTGCCGTCAATTCGCTTTGTGCGAGGATGAGCTTTCGGCGACAACCGACAGAGATATTGGGGAAATTCGCCTCGGTCTGACGCCGCTGATAGTGCTGAGCGCGCTGGGCCCGGCCTTCGGGAGTTTCAGGAAGCGCTATCCCGATATCGCGCTCCGCATCGTCGAAGGCTTGGTGCCCCGGGTGCTGCCCTTGCTGCGGGACGCTTCGCTCGACTTTGCCATCGTTGCCGAAAGCGGTGACCTGTCTCGGCAGGAATTCGACGCCCGGCGGATTGCTCATGAACATCAAAGCTTTGCGGTGCGAAGCGGACATCCGGCGCTTCGGAATCCAACCCTGGACTTCCTGCTGAGCTGCGAATGGGGACTGCCCAGTCCGATCCATAGCGGCGTCAATCCGGGGGTCGACAGCATGTTCGAGCGCGCCGGGATGGGCACGCCGAAACGCCTGCTTGTCGGCGACACGATCGTGCTGACGGCGCTGGCCCATCGGTCGGATCTGGTGACCATTCTGCCGTCCCGGATGCTGAGCGAGCCTGAGTGCGCTGGCCTGCGCGCGCTGGATGTGCCGGGGATCACGCCACCGGGCCTTGATGTCCGCTTGGTGTCACGCCCCGATCTGCCGCTGACCCGACCCGCAGCCTATCTGGCGCGCTGCGTCGTCGAGGCATTGGAGCCGGATCCATTGGCGTGAGGGGCTGTCACAGGACGGCTGGGATGCCCGTTGGATACATCTTATTTTCCATAATATATATTATCCGACTTGCGCGTTGAGCCAAAACCGCAATTCCAAATGATCTCAAACCGTTGGCCCGGAACCCTCATCTGCCCTTCCTGCGGATAGTCCCTTTGCCGCTTCAGCCGCAGCGGCGGTTTTCCGGCTCTTCTTTCGGGATACCCGGCTGCGCTTGCGCCAGCTGACGGCATGGCGCACGGCCGGTGCCGGCGGCCCCTGGTGCAGCCGGCCGACGCTGTCGATCAGCTCGCGATCCGCCACGGTCAGCCGCGCCAGCAGCCGCAGGTGCTCGTACCAGCTGTCGACGAAATAGATCTCGCTCCATTTCAGCCGGTCGGCCGCGTCCCGGAACAGCGACCACCGGCTGGCGCCATTGCGCAGCCGCACCTGGCGCAGCCGGACCGTGGCCTTGATGAAGTCGCGCTCCTGCTCGGGCCCGATCCGGTATTCCACCACCACCATGACGGCATCGCGATGTGGGTCGACCGGCGATGCCGGCAGGTCCAGCCGGCGCACCGGCGCGGCCCGCTGGTCGATCAGGGTGATGTCGGGGATTCTCAGCCGCAGCGCCCAGGCGGCCCCGGCCAGCAGCGCCACGCCGCTGGCCGCCAGGGTCGCCCCGGTGCCGACGCTTTCCGCCACCGCACCCCAGACGACGGATCCGACGGCGAGGCCGCCATAGAGCGCCATCTGGTAGATGGCCATCGCCCGCGCCTTGACCCAGTCCGGCACCAGCAGTTGCACCGCGGTGTTGTAGGTCGACACCACGGCGATCCAGGCCACGCCGCCGAGGAACAGCACCGGCACCACGATGCCGATGATGTGAACGGTGCCCAGCACCACCAGCACCAGGGCGAAGGTGAAGGCGGCGGTCGAGATCATCCAGCTGGTGCCGAGCCAATCGCGGGCCGGCTGGACGATGAAGCCGCCGCAGACGGCGCCGATGCCCAGCGCGCCGAGCAGCATGCCGTAGCCGAGCGCATCCTCGCCCAGCCGCTCCAGGGCCAGCAGCGGCAGCAGCGCCCAGACCGAGCTGGCGCAGAAGCCGAAGATGAACGATCGCGTCGCCACCCGGCGCGTCACCAGCGAATGCCGGGCGAAGCGCATGCCAGCGGTCAGCGCCCCGCGCATCGTCTCCGGCGGCAGCACCGACCGCGCCGGCCGGTAGCCCCAGCGCCAGATCGCCAGCGCCAGCCCGCTGAAGCAGACGGTCGAGATCAGGAACACCCATGGGGCGCCGAGCCACGCCAGCAGCAGTCCGCCCAGGGCCGGTCCCAGCGCCCGCGCGACGTTGTAGTTGACGGAATTGAGCAGAACGGCACTGGCCACGGCGTGCTTCGGCACCATGTCGCCGACCGCCGCCTGCCAGGCCGGCCCCTCCAGCGCATAGCCGATGGCGATCAGCAGCGTCAGCCCGATCAGGCCGAACGGGCCCAGCATGTCGAGCAGGCTGAGCACGGTCAGGGCGATGCCGCCGAGAATGCAGCACCCCTCCCCGGCCAGGATCATCTTGCGGCGGTCGTAGATGTCGGCCAGCGCCCCGGTCGGCAGCGACAGCAGCACCAGCGGCAGCGCGGTCGCCACCTGGATCAGCGCGATCAGCAGCGGGCTGGCGACGGTGACGGTCAGCACCCAGGCGGCGGCAACGGATTGCGCCCAGTTGCCGAGATTGGCGAACAGCCCGGTGAACCAGACCAGGCGGAACACCGGGAAGGCCAGCGCCTCGACGAAGGGAAGCAGGATGCGGGACGGCGCCGGCTCCGAGGCCCGCTCCACCCGCAGATCGTCTTTCGCCCCCGCAGCCTGATGCATGGTTCACTCTACCTGATCCCGGCATCATGTTTCGATATCGACTTTTACATCTTCAAAATGCATCCTGCCGGGATCATCAGGGAGGTGAAGCGATGCGGGATCGTCCGGGCCACGGCGTCAAGCTGTCCTATTATGATTTCGGGCAGACGCCCTTCTTCGCGCTGCAGGCGGACCAACGCGTCTCCTACTGCCTCTACGTGCCGCGCGACTATGCCGAGGACGGCGACAAGACCTATGCCCTGGCGGTGCTGATGCACGGCACCGGCCGCACCGCCACCACTTATCGCGACGGCTTCAGGGACTTCGCCGACGCCCATGACTGCATCCTGCTCGCGCCGCTGTTCCCGGCCGGGCTGATCGAGCCGGGCGAGCTGTCGAACTACAAGCGCCTGGCTTTCCACGACATGCGCTTCGACCAGCTGCTGCTGGCGATGGTCGATGAGGTCGCGGCCAAGTACCGGGTCGATGCCGGCCGGTTCCTGCTGTTCGGCTTCTCCGGTGGTGGCCATTTCACCCACCGGTTCCTCTATGCCCATCCGCAGCGCCTGCTCGGTGTCTCGATCGGCGCGCCGGGGTCGGTCACGCTGCTCGACTGGAATCGCGACTGGTGGGTCGGGCTGCGCGATTTCGAGGCCCGTTTCGGCCATCCGGTCAACCTTGAGGCGATGCGCCGGGTGGCGGTGCAGATGGTGGTCGGCGGCGACGACACCGAGACCTGGGAGATCGTGACCAAGCCGAGCGACCCCGGCTGGATGGAGGGGGCGGACCTGGCCGGCGGCAACCGGCAGGAGCGCCTGCTGTCCCTGCGCGCCAGCTTCGAAAGCCATGGCATTCCGGTGCGCCACGACGTCGTGCCCGGCGTCGCGCATGAGGGGGCCAAGGTGCTGGTGCCGGTGGCGGATTTCTTCGCCAAGACCCTGGTGGAGGCCCGCTCGGCGCGATAGCGCATCTGGGTTTCGGTCAACGAAAAATCGAATGGAGGCTTCAGCGATGGCATTGCGGCTCCGCGCGGTCCTGGCCGCCCTTCCCGTCGTTGTCGCCCTCCTCTCCGCCGCCGGCGCTGCGGCGCAGGACGCGCCGCGCCCGACGCCGCGACTGTCGATCGCGGTGAATGCCGATATCCGCAGCAGCAACCCCGGGGTGCAACGCGACTTCAACTCCGACGTGGTGCTGCACCACGTGGTCGAGGGGCTGGTCGGCTATCGCGAGGACCTGACGATCGCGCCGATGCTGGCCGACCGCATCGACGTCTCGGCCGACGGCACCGCCTATAGCTTCCATCTGCGCGATGGCGTCACCTTCCACGACGGCACGGCGCTGACGTCGGCCGAGGTCGCCTGGAGCTGGCGGCGCTATCTCGACCCGATGACGCAGTGGCAGTGCCTCGATCGCTTCGACGGGCGCAACGGCCCGAAGGTGACGGCGGTGGAGACGCCGGATGCGCGCACCGCCCTGTTCCGGCTGGATCGCCGCAGCGCCATGTTCCTGGTCAATATGGCCAGCCTGCAATGCAACGCCGCCATCCTCAGCCCGGCCTCGGTCGGGCCGGACGGCGCCTGGATCAAGCCGATCGGCACCGGCCCCTATGTCTTCGGCGACTGGCAGAAGAACCGCTATATCGAGCTGACCCGCTTTGCCGGCTATCGCCCCCTGCCCGGCCCGCGCGACGGCATGGTCGGCGGCAAGGCGGCACTGGCCGACACGCTGCGCTTCGTCGTGGTGCCCGATCGCTCGGTGATGAATGCGGCGCTGCAGACCGGCGATGTCGACATCATCACCGATCTCGGCGCCACCGAGATCGAGGCGATGAAGGCCGCCGGCGCCCAGGTCACGGTGTCGCCGAGCATGTCCTGGGCGGTGGTGCTGCTACAGACCCGCGATCCCATGCTGTCGGACGTCCGGGTCCGCCAAGCCTTGGCCCGGGCGATCGACGACGCCCAGGTGGCCGAGGCGGCGAGCTTCGGCCTCGGCACGCCCAACCCCTCCGCCGTCGCGGCGATGAGCCCCTATCACACCGCGGCCCAGACGGTGTGGCCGGGCTTCGACACCGCTGCGGCGACACAATTGCTGCAGGAGGCGAACAAGGCCGGCGCGACCATTCGGATCCAGACCAACAACCGGCCGACCGGCCAGTCCGAGGCAGCGCTGGCGATCCAGGCCCTGCTCGCCGGCGCCGGACTCGATGCCCGGATCGACACGCTGGACTGGGCGACGCAGTTGCAGAACTACCGCGAGGGCAAGTTCCAGCTCTCGGTCTTCACCTTTTCCGGCCGGCTCGATCCGGCCCTGGCCTATGACTCGATCATCGGCAGCAAGGACGACGACGCGACCAGCCAATGGGAGGACCCGCAGGCGATCGCCTGGCTGGCCGAGGCCAAGGCGACGGAGGATCCGGCGGCGCGGCAGGCGATCTTCGACCGGCTGCAGGGGCGCATGGCCGAGCAGGTGCCGATCATCGGCCTGTTCAACCCGGCCCAGGTCAGCGCCACCGGCCTCAAGATCCGCGGCTATGCCGACTGGGGTGCCGGCACGCCGCGGCTGTGGGGTGTCTGGAAGGCGGAGTAACTCTCAACCGCACCTTTTCCGGGCCGATGTGTCACCGCTGCCCTAGGGTGTCGGGGCGGATGCGGCGATTCGGCATTGGTGCCGGCTTTACCGTCCCGCATGATGACGGAACGGTGACGACCGCCTGAGGCGGCAGGAGAATGGATGCGCTGGACCCTGCATTTCCTCGAAGCCGAGGGCAGCCTCGGCCCCTGGAGGGAACGGTTGCAGGCAGAGGCGGCCGAGACCTACGACCGGCTGGAGGCCCTGCTGCGCGCGACGGTGCCGATGACGGCGATCGATGTCGTTGTCCAGCGCTTCGCCGGCGGCGTGATTCCGGAGATCGGCATCGGCGGTTCCTGTTACCGGCAGAGCTGCATGGCTGTCACCCTCGACCCCGACAATCCGAATTTCCCGGCCGGGCTGGAGGCCGGGTATTTCGCGCGCACCCTGGCGCATGAGCTTCACCACTGCCTGCGCTATGGCGGCCCCGGCTACGGCCGGACCCTGGGCGAGGCGCTGGTCAGCGAAGGCCTGGCCGATCACTTCGACTGCCAGGCCCATGGCGGCGACGGTCAGCCCTGGAACCACGCGCTGACGCCGCAGCAATGGCGCCCGCTGCTGCAGCGGGCCGAGGCCGCGCTGTCCGACCCGCTCTACGACCACGACGCCTGGTTCTTCGGCGCTGGCGGGGTCGAGGTGGTGCCGCGCTGGGCCGGCTACACCATCGCCTATCACCTGGTCGCAGCGTACCTCGAGGCCCACCCCGAGACGCGGCCGTCGCAGCTGGTGCATGCCGAGGCGGCCGGGATCATCCGCGAGGGGTGGCCGCGGCTGGTGGCGCGGCACGGCCGTGGGCCGATCCCTATCCGCCCGGATTACCGCGGATCACGCTCCGCAGGGTGAAGGCGGACTGGATGCGCGACACGCCCGGCATGCGCGACAGCTGTTCCTTGTGGATCCGCTCGTAATCGGCGGTGTCGCGGGCGACGACGCGCAGCAGGTAATCCGACATCCCGGTCATCAGGTAGCACTGGTCGACCTCCGGGCATTTCCGCACCGCCGCCTCGAACCGCGCCAGATACTCCTCGGTCTGGCGCTCCAGCGTGATCTGGACGATGGCGATGGTCGGGTTGGCCACGTCGGGCTCGTCGATCAGCGCGGTGTAGCCGCGGATCACCCCGGCATGCTCCATCAGCTGGCGGCGGCGCAGGCAGGCCGAGGGCGACAGCCCGACCGCCTCGGCCAGGTCGGCGTTGCTGATCCGGCCATCGGCGCGCAGCAGCTGGATGATCTTGCGGTCGATGGTGTCCAGGGCATTCATGGTGGTTTCTGCGAAAAGCGCTGAATTTACTGCGAACACCTGACCATCCGGCCGCAGAAGGATCAATGGAAATCAAGGATCGGCGGGGGCTTGCGGCCGTATTCTGAGGCCGTTCCGATCCCTTGCGATCAGGCCCCGATGTCCACCTCCCTCCCCGACCTGTCCGGCGCCACGCTGACCGTCGATCTCGGTGCGATCGGCGACAACTACCGCGCGCTGCGGCACCGCCTCGGCGGCGTGGCCTGCGCCGCGGTGCTGAAGGCCGACGCCTACGGGCTGGGCGCCGACCGCATCGCGCCGGTGCTGGCCGCGGCGGGTTGCCGCCAGTTCTTCGTCGCCCATCTCGAAGAGGGCATCGCCCTGCGGCCGCATGTCCCCGAGGCGGCGGAGGTCTTCGTGCTGCACGGGCTGATGCCCGGCGGCGAGGACACGGCCCTGGCCCACCGCCTGGTCCCGGTGCTGAACAGCCTGGAACAAATCGAGGCCTGGTCCGCCCTGGCCCGGCGCCGCGGCGAGGCCCTGCCGGCCGCCCTGCAGATCGACACCGGCATGTCCCGCATGGGGCTGGCACCGGCCGAGCTGGACCGCATCGCCACCGAGCCGCAGCGGCTGGATGGCATCGCGATCCGCCTGGTGATGAGCCACCTGGCCTGCGCCGAGCAGCCGGACAACCCGGCCAACGGCATGCAGCGCCTGCGCTTCGACGTCGCCCGCCGCCGCCTGCCGGCCGCGCCGGCCTCGCTGGCGAACTCCTCCGGCATCTTCCTGGGCTCCGCCTTCCATTACGACCTCGCCCGGCCCGGCGCGGCGCTGTACGGCATCGCCCCGACGGTGGGCGCGCCGAACCCGCTGCGCCAGGTGATCGGTCTCCAGGCCCGGGTGGTGCAGGTGCGGCAGATCGCGGCCGGTGACGCGGTCGGCTATGGCCTGAGCTTCCGCGCCGACGGGCTGCGCCGCATCGCCACCCTGGCGGTCGGCTATGCCGACGGCTTCCCGCGCAGCCTTGGCAACACCGGCACGGCGCATTTCGGCGATGCGGCGCTGCCGATCGTCGGCGCGGTATCGATGGACTCGATCACGCTCGACGCCTCGTCCCTGCCGGAGGGCGCGCTGCGCCCCGGCGCGATGGTCGAGCTGATCGGCCCACGGCGCAGCGTCGACGCCATCGCCGCCGAGGCCGGCACCATCGGCTACGAGATCCTGTCCCGCCTGGGCCGCCGCTTCCGGCGTGATTACCTCGACGCCCCCTCGCCCGCTCTCCAGTCATCCGTTTTGGTTCTCGAAGGAGTTCCGTCGTGAAGGTCATCGTCCTCGGCGCCGGCGTCATCGGCGTGACCACCGCCTATTACCTCGCCCGCTCGGGGCATGAGGTGACCGTGATCGACCGCCAGGACGGGCCGGCGAACGAGACCAGCTTCGCCAATGCCGGCCAGGTCTCGCCGGGCTATTCCGCCCCCTGGGCGGCGCCGGGCGTGCCGCTGAAGGCGATCAAGTGGATGCTGATGGAGCACAGCCCGTTCGTGCTGCGCCCGCAGCTGGACCTGCGGCAGTGGCTGTGGCTGGCGCAGATGCTGCGCAACTGCACCGCCGGCCGCTATGCCGTGAACAAGGCCCGGATGGTCCGGCTGGCCGAGTACAGCCGCGACTGCCTGGTGCAGCTGCGCGCCGACACCGGCATCGCCTATGACGACAAGGCCCAGGGCACGCTGCAGCTGTTCCGCACCCAGAAGCAGGTCGACGCCGCGGCCAAGGACATCGCCGTGCTGCAGGAGGCCGGCGTCCCCTACGAGGTGCTGGACCCGGCCGCCTGCGCCGTGGCCGAGCCGGCCCTGGCGGCGGTCAGCGGCAAGATCGCCGGCGGCCTGCGCCTGCCGGGCGACGAGACCGGCGACTGCTTCAAATTCACCAACAACCTGGCCAGGCTGGCCGCCGATCTCGGCGTCACCTTCCGCTGGGGCGCGAAGATCGCCGGGCTGCAGACCGACGGCAACCGCATCGGCGGCGTGGCGCTGGAGGGCGGCGAGACCCTGCGCGCCGACAGCTACGTCCTGGCTCTCGGCAGCTATTCGCCGCTGCTGCTGAAGCCGCTGGGCATCGAGATCCCGGTCTATCCGGTCAAGGGCTATTCCATCACCGTGCCGATCACCGAGGCCGACGGCGCGCCGGTCTCGACCGTGATGGACGAGACCTACAAGGTCGCGATCACCCGGCTGGGCGACCGCATCCGCGTCGGCGGCACCGCCGAACTGGCGGGGTTCAGCAACAAGCTGTGGGACGCGCGGCGGCGGACGCTGGAGCATTCGGTCACCGACCTGTTCCCGCAGGGCGGCGACGTCAGCCGCGCCAGCTTCTGGACCGGCATGCGGCCGATGACGCCGGACGGCACGCCGGTGGTCGGGCGCACGCCCTACGGCAACCTGTTGCTGAACACCGGCCACGGCACGCTGGGCTGGACCATGGCCTGCGGTTCCGGCCGGGTGCTGTCGGACATCATGTCCGGCCGCCGCGCCGAAATCGACCTGGAAGGCCTGGCGATGGACCGCTACCGCTGGTCCGACCTGACCGGCATCCGGGGCGCGAAGGGCCGGCCGGTCGGCGCCCCGATCCCGCAGGCGGGCTAGAGACCACACCGCGAAGAAGACACTAGACATCCTGTCGCGCCGGGAAGCGCCAGCCTATGGTTTAGACCGTTTCGCCGCCTGCGCCGCCCGCATGTGGTCCAGCAGGCAGCCGACCAGGGCTTTCAGCGCCGGGTCGGCGATCGGTTCGGTCAGGTGCAGGGTGCAGCTTCGGGCCCCCTGCTCCACCGTCACCGTCACCTGGCGGGCATCGGGTGTCGGCCGCGACAGGCTTTCCGGCGCGGCGGCGTGGTCGAACACTTTGGCATCATGGACCAGCTCCTCGATCCGGGCGGCCTCCGGCTGCGGCAGGCCGGTCACGTCGACCACCACGGGCTCGGCCAAGCCGGGCGAATAAAACAGGCCGGTGCTCGACATCGCGATGGTGACCCGCATCGTCCGCTCCCGCTGCTGCGTCCGAACTCAGGTGATCGGGACGCCGACCTGCTTCCAGGCATCGGCCACGGCCTTGACCTCGGCCTTCTTCGAGCCCGGCAGCCGCGCCGCGACATCCACCGTCACCGCGGCGAAATCGGCGAATTTGGTGGTGTCGGTCACCCGGGCGTCGCGGACGGTATCGTACCAGATCCGGCCCGCCCGCTCCCAGGCATTGCCGCCGATCCCGGTGGCGGCGAGGTAGAAGGCCCGGTTCGGGATGCCGGAATTGATGTGGACGCCGCCATTGTCCTGCATCGTGTCGACATAGTCCTTCATATGGCCGGGCTGCTGATCCTTCCCCAGCACCGGGTCGTCATAGGCGGTGCCCGGCGCCTTCATCGAACGCAGGCCGACACCGTGGACCTTCTTGGTCAGCAGGCCTTCGCCGATGATCCAGTCGGCCTTGTCGGCGGTCTGTTTCAGCACCCATTGCTTGATGAGCGAGCCCCAGACATCGGACAGGGATTCGTTCAGCGCGCCTGGCTGCTGCATGTAGACCAGCCCGGCCTCGTCCTCGGTCACGCCGTGGCCCAGCTCATGGCCGATGACGTCGAGCGCGATGGTGAAGCGGTTGAACAGGTCGCCGTCGCCATCGCCGAACACCATGCGCTGGCCGTTCCAGAAGGCGTTGTTGTAGCGGTCGCCGTAATGGATGGTGGCGTCCAGCGCCAGGCCGTCATCGTCGATCGAGTTGCGCCGGTAGTTCTGCAGGAAGAAATCGAAGGTGTGGCCCAGCCCGTCATAGGCCTCGTCGGCCGCGGCATCGCCGGTCGGCCCCTGCCCTTCGGCCCGCACCAGCTTGCCCGGCAGGGCTTCGCTGCCGTCGGCGGTATAGATGCCGCGCTGCTTCGACGGCGGCAGGGCCAGCCGGCGGCTGCGGCGGGCCGACACGCTCTGGGCGACGGCGAGATGGGCGCGCATCGAGCGGAGGGTGGTGTCGATGCCCAGCGCGCGGTTGGCGGCAGCCTTCTGCGCCTTGCTGCCGTTGGCCAGGATCGACCGCAGCAGATAGGGCGGCAGGATGCAGAAGATGGAATGGCGGTGGGGACGGGTGCACATAAGGCTCTCCCTCTTGGGCACAGGGCCGCGTCACCCCATAGAAGGCCCGGCACCGCCATTCGTTCCCGGCGCGCGGGCCCTTACGTCTGCCCAAGATCGATCACCACCCCGGCATTGCCGCGTTGCCGGAGCCGGTACTGGCGCCGGCTATGCGGCACCGGACGTTGGGGTTCTACCCTGGGTCTCATCCTCCTCCGGCGCCGGGGCTGCATCCTTCGGCGGCGTGGCGACTCGCTCTGGCTGCGGTGGCGTGGCGACCCGCTCCTCTTCGGCCGCCTCTGGCGCATCATCCTCTGGCGGCTCCGATGCGGCCCGCTCCGAGGGGGCCCGCTCCGACGGCGTTGGCGAGGGCTCCGGGGTCGATATCCGGTGCTGTTCGATCCCCTCAGGCACGGCTTGGGTGTAGACAAGCACGGTGAACAAGGCGCGCTCGGCCTCGGTCTGCAATGTGGCTGCGTGTCGCCCGATCATGTCGGCCAGGTCGTTCACCGGGATCGGTCTTGCCGCGGTGTCCAGCTCAGCGCGAAATGCCGTCAGGACAGCCTCCACCCGCAGGTGCCCCGGGCTGCCGTCGGCCAAGACCTCGCTCGGCCTCGGCTTCTTCTTCGCGCCATATTGCATTTCGTAGATATGGCACAGGAGCTGACAAAACACGCTTGAGACCACTGTATTGGCGAAGATGCGGAGTCCTTCGTCCGGGATTGCATCTTCCCCGGCCGGCCCCAGCCGCGTCCCGCCATTGAGTGCCAAAAATGTATTGAACACCAAGACGAAGGCAAAAAACTTATTGGCATCGTTCGCGACCGCAATCGCTGACTGCAGCAGTTCCTTCGGACTCTTCTTCAGCAATTCCTTATTCGATTTCCATGCCGCATCGTATTCGAGCGGGGCGATAGGCCCGGATTCATTGCCCACGGCCAGTTTCACCAACGGCGGGGTCAGGATGTTGTAACCGACCAGGGCCCCAGCCCACAAAAGGCCGATCATGGCCCCTTTTCGGACGCGGTCGCCGGGATCCAGGTCCAAAAATCCGCCGCCCCCGGTGAAATCTTTTGAATACGACCAGGCGGTGGCGGGGATGAAGCTCAGGGTAAAGGCGGTGGCCCCTGCCGCATAGGCTCCGGCCTTTCTCCAGCCGGTCGGGTCGACGCCGGCAAGCTGCGGCACCTTCATCGTCCGGAATGTTTTCAGGATTTCCGTGAAGCCCGCATAGAAAGCAGCGCCTGCCGTCGACGTCACAAGGCTGCCAGCGACATCGTAGCCTTTCGCGAATCCCGCGGCACCAATCATGGAGACGGCATAGATCAGGTCGCCGATGACCGCATCCCGATTTCCGTCTTTGGCATTGGAGGCCGCCGAGGCCAGCATCATGAGAGTGCTGAGGGCTTGGCCGCCGTAGTAAATGCCTTCGGCACGCCCTGTATTCTCGTCAGGCTGGCCGAGATTCAGCGACTGGGTGGTTCCGGATTGGATCCCTGTCCGGAGACCGAAACCCAGAAGGCTGATCAGGCCCGTCGTCTTGGCAACCTGCCAGAAATTGCTTCCCCAGCGGATGAGGGCATTTTTGTCGGACGGTCTCTTGCCGATCTGGTCGAGGATCTCTCGGACTGTTGTCTGGATTTGTTCAAGGTCCACCTCGGACGCTTCAGGAAGCACAGTGCCGAAGTCGGGATCTCTGAGAGCGGCGTTCAATTCCCGGGCCAATACGACGTTGCCGCTGAGCAACGCTTCGACCCCAGCCCCCATATTCACGGCGGCCGGCTGCAACTCGATCGCCTCGCCCTCCGTGGTGTTTCCCCCCGGAAGGGGCTGCGCCGATATGGAGAGCTCGGCAACGGCACGAGACCCCGTTGTTCTGTCAACCCATGGAGCAACGACCGTTATATCAGGCGTTACGGCGCGACTGCCCTGGCCTTCTTCCGTCTCTTGTACATCCGTCATCGGCCTGCCCTCCGTTGCCGCGCCCTGAGGGCCGACCCGGCCCGCGTGCCTTCGGCATCACGGATTGCCGATGTCGATATCGGGCCCCCCAGCTTTTCATCACGATCCGCCTGAAGCGATCCCGATGGGAATTCCGCTTTTGGTATGTGCGAATGCGCAGCTCGGATGGCGTGGCCGAAACCCGTGTTCGCGGTATTCACCAGGGTCCCATTTCCTGCCTGAACCGGCAGGACCGGGCGATATTGGGTTCGCCCCTCGCTGCCTCCGCAACGATGGCTGCGGAGAGCCGGCTCCATCCACCCTTCACCCGTCATCGCGAGCCCGCAGGGCCCCCTGAGTTTAACAGGGGCGATCCCAGGCTGGCGCCGCCCCAGGCTGCGCGACTGGATGGCGTCGCTGCGCTCGCCATGACGGTGAAGAATGGGCGGCCGCAGGCAGCCTCCGGCGCCGGCGTCAGCGGGAGCCGAAGATGTGCTGGGCCAGGCTTATCCGGCGCCAGTTGTCGTTGCGCTCGCTCTCGGGCGCGCGTTCGACTGTGACCCAGTCGCCCCCGGGTGGCGCCGTCGCCGTCCCGGGCGGCGGGGTCGCAGGCGGCGCGGTTGCATCAGGCGGCCCGGTGTCGCCGGGCCCGGGATCAGGTGGCGGAGGGTCGGGCGGCACTGGCTGGTCCGTCAGCGTCTTGACGACCATGCCATCCTCGTTGAAGACCGCGCCGGTGTCGGTGTTGAGCATATACACCTGCCCCTCGGGCAGGCCGATATCGGCGGCCGGGATCCGTCGGAAGCGGCCGAGCCCATAGAAGCTCTCCTGCCAGGCGGCGACCTTCGCCGCCGTCTCTCCGGGTGTGTCC
This sequence comes from Inquilinus sp., assembly GCF_057815775.1. Classification (NCBI taxonomy): domain Bacteria; kingdom Pseudomonadati; phylum Pseudomonadota; class Alphaproteobacteria; order Rhodospirillales; family Rhodospirillaceae; genus Inquilinus; species Inquilinus sp. The sequence goes on along the minus strand of NZ_JBYRFX010001053.1, from coordinate 4,270 downwards.
CTGACCGTATCGATCCAGGTGGCGGCGAGGCCCAGGTCGCGGCACAGGCCCTGGATCAGCACTTCGATCGGCAGCGCGGTGTCGGCCAGATCGGCGAGGAGCCGCTCGTCCACCAACACCCGGTCATACAGGTCATTGGTCAGCCGTTCCCGCGGATCCTGGTCGGGTCCGTCGGAGGCCTCGGGCTTCACGGCGGCGATGGCGCGGGACACCCCTTGGACGACGGCCCGCCGCCGCTCGCCGATCTCCGCCCGCCGCCGGTCGCGGCGATCTTCGGCCTGTCGCCCGTCCTCCTGGTGCCGCTGGCGGAACAGGTCCTTCAGGGCGAGGCAGCGGCGCATGGCGAGCAAAAGGCGCTCGACATGGCGGGCCGCGGCTCCGGCCGCGGCGAGGTTGGCGGCTGCCTTCTCCGGAGGACCGGATTTGCCGACGGCGACGGCCAGGACCGTGAGCTCCTGGGCCAGGTTCAGGGCCAGGGCGGCGGCGTCGGTCAGCATCGCCGCATCCCGGGCAAGCCCCTCCACCGCCGGGAGGGCGGTGGGTGGCTCGGGGATGGCGGCTGTGTGTGTCATCTCCTGATGAGAACATAACGTGAACAATGAGTCCAGGGATAATACAGCTCGCTCCCCCATCGCCGTCATCGCGAGCGCAGCGACGCGATCCGGCCCTGGCGGCGCAAACCGCGCAGGCGGCGACAATTCTGGATCGCCACGCCCCTACGGGCTTCGCGATGACGGTAGAACTTGAGCGGGGCTGGCTCCCCAGGAACCTACGCCCATGGGATCCGTCTCCGCACCCAGGCCGATCCGCGCTAGAAGAACCTGTCGAGGAACGCGGCCGTCGCGTCGGACAGGCCGATGATCTTGTTGGTGGCCTGGCGGTAGAATTTGAAATTGAGCTCGGTTTCCGGCCGACCGTCTTCCCAATCGGCGAAGCGTTTCAGCGCGCTGCGCCCCAGCGGCTGCTGCGCCGGTGCAATGCGCCGGACCGTGACGCTCACCCGCGGCGTCTGCCTGACGAGGCCAGGGATCCGCGGAGTCGGCTCGGCGGCGGTGACGATGCCGCGCGCGACCAGGCCCTGTCCGCCCTCGGTCTCGCTGGCGAACAGGAACACCGTGTCGCCCGCGGCGATCAGCTTGCCGCCATACATCGTCTTCTGCGCGGCGAAGGCGAAAATCTCCGACCGGGGATCCGGGATTTCGGCCTTGATCGCAAACGCCATGCGCCCATCCCTCACGCTGCCGTCCGGTCCAGCCGGGCGCCGTCTCGCCGCATTTGGTCCGGCGTCGTGCCGGTCAGCCGCTGGAACATGGCGATGAAGGCCGACGCGGTGCCGTAGCCGAGCGACCGCGCGACGCTGCCGACCGACGCCCCCTCCTCCAGCTGTGACAGCGCCGCCACCAGCTTCATCCGCTGGCGCCATTCGGCGAAGGACATGCCGAGGTCGCGCTGGCAGTGGCGCGACAGCGTGCGTTCGGTGGTGCCGGTGATCCGCGCCCATTCGGCCAGCGAGCGGCGGTCGCCCGGCGCCTGCTGCAGCGCCTGCAGCACCGTCAGCAGCGCCGGATCGTCCGACAGCGGCAGGTAGGAGGCATGGCGCGGCGCGATCCGGATCTGGTCGACCAGCACCTGCGCCAGCCTGCGGTCGGTGTCGCTCCGCGGCACGGCCACGCCCCGGGCGGCGACATCGGCCAGGATCGCCTTGATCAGCGGGCTGAGGCTGAGGGTGCAGGGCTCGGCCGGCAGGTCGGCGCACAGCTCGCGCACGACATAGACCGAGACGTAACGCACCGCATCGCGGTTGTGGCAGGCATGCGGCACGTCGGGCGGCGTCCAGATCGCGTAATGCGGCGGCGACAGGTAGCGCACGCCGCCGACCGTCGCCTCCATCATCCCCCGCACGGCGTAGTTGAGCTTGCCCCAGGTCAGGGTCGTCGTCGGCCACACCATGCCGGCCGGGTAGTCCTCGGTCCGGAACGACACGGGATCGGGCGGTTCGCCGCGCAGCGCCGGCAAGCGGCCGGGGTGCTGGTCGATCTTCATGTCCTCTCCTCTCCATCGTCTGTCCGATAATCGTTATATATCTCGAACCGGCCAAGCGCTAGGGTCGCGGCATGCAACCGTCGTCCTCCTCCCTGCCCCTGCGGGCCTTCGCGCTGCCGGTCGTCACCATCGCGATCTGGTCCGGCAATGTCGTCGTCACCAAGCTGGCGGCCACCGCGATCCATCCCAGCGTCATCGCCTTCGAACGCTGGCTGCTGGCGCTGGTGCTGCTGACGCCGTTCCTGCTGCCCCAGGTCTGGCGGCTGCGGCGCGAGATCCTGCGGCAATTGCCGAAGCTGGCGCTGCTGGGGCTGCTGGGCATGGCGGCCTATCAGGGCGTGGCCTATTACGCGGCGGAGACCACCTCGGCCACCAAGATGGGCTTCGTGATCTCGCTGGTGCCGCTGTTGACCATGGCGCTGTCCAGCCTGCTGCTGGCCGAGGCGCCGACCCTGGGCATGGTTGGCGGCGGGGTGCTGTCGCTGTTCGGCCTGACCCTGCTGATGGGCCAGGGCGACCCGGTGTCGGTGTTCAATGGCGGCCTGTCGCGGGGCGACGGCATGATGCTGGTCGCCTGCCTCGCCTATGCCAGCTACAGCGTGCTGCTGCGGCGCTGGACGATGCCGCTGCCGGCCTGGCCGTCGCTGTACATGCAGATCGCCTTCGCCACGCTGTTCCTGCTGCCGGGCTGGGCGCTGGCGCCGTCGGCGCCGCACAGCGCGACCGCGATCGGGCTGATCCTCTATGCCGGGATCCCGACCTCGATCCTGGCGCCGTTCCTGTGGATGCAGGCGATCCGCCGGCTCGGGCCCAGCCGCACCAGCATCTTCATCAACCTGACGCCTGTCATGACCGCGGCGATCGCCGTGGCGGTGCTGGGCGAGACCGTGCATTTGTACCACCTGACCGGCGGCGGGCTGGTGCTTCTGGGCGTCCTGCTGGCCCAGCGCTTCAGCCGGCCCCGGCCGGTGGCCGTGGCGGCGGAGTAACATCACTAAAAAATCGGGCGCCACTTCGCGACTTGAAGTGGCGCCCGTCCGTTTACTTCCAGGCGTTCTGGGTGCCGAAGGCGCGCAGCGCCTTTTCGTGCTCGCGGCGCAGCACGGTCAGCTTGCGGGTCAGGTCACGGCCCAGGATCTTGCCGTAGCCCTGGCCGGTCTTGGCCTTGTCCCAATCATTCTCGACGAAGCGGGCATCGACCCGGCCGGAGCGGCTGACCGACACCGGCGTCTGGCTGAAGCTCGCCGCCGCCTTGGTCAGCTCGGCAACGAAGGTGGCGTCGTCCAGGCCGCTATAGGCCTTGCCGGTGGAATCCGCGATGTTCAGGAAGAAAAGGTCGTGGCCGAAGGCGGTGTAGCCGCCGCCCAGACCCTTGTTCACCGACGCCGCATGCTCGTAGAAGGCCTGCGCCTCCGGCCCGGTCGGCGCGTGGTCCTTGAAGGTCACGACGGCGAAGGCGGTGTTGCCCTGGCCCTCGGGCGTGAAATCGGTGACCAGCACGCTCCACTGCCGGAAGGTGTAGCCCAGCGCGGCAGCGAACTTGGTCGCCGTGTCGGCGTCGGTCTCGAAGGCCGACTGCAGCGACGCGTTGGTCTGCAGCTCATAGCCGCCCGGCGTCACTTCCGTCTGCACCTGGTCGGCCGGGATCTTCAGCAGATCGAGGATCTTCGGCAGCTCGGTGTCCCGCACCTGCTCGGTGAAGGCCGCCCGCTCCGGGTACTGCGCCTTCTTCTCGTCGAGGCCGATCGGCTTGAAGGTCAGGGCCTCGTAGGAGAACAGCATCGTCGGGGCCGTCGAGGCCACCGGGGCCGGTGCCGGCTGGCTCTGGCCGCAGGCCGCGAGGCCCATGGTGGCGGCAAGGCCGGCCGCCATCGCGGCGATTCTGAGAGATCGCAACAGACTCATCGAAATTCCCCTCACTGGTCTGGGCGAAACGCCCCCCGGCCTGAGTATAGAAAGGATCGGGCAGCCCGCATCCTCCGATTTGCGGGGATGGCCGCGATGCGATACCAGAGGACGAGCCCGCCTCGTGGAGAGCCCATGATGACCGACCGTGCCGATGCAGCAGACGCGACGCGCCGCCTGATCGAGGTGATGGCGCGGCTGCGCGACCCCGAGACCGGCTGCCCCTGGGATGTCGAGCAGAGCTTCCGCACCATCGCCCCCTACACGATCGAGGAGGCCTATGAGGTGGCCGACGCGATCGAGCGCGACGCCATGGCCGAGC
>NZ_JBYRFX010001052.1:0-1893 GCF_057815775.1 Inquilinus sp. | reverse complement strand
CGAGCCGACCGGCAGGCCGGTCGTCGAATCCGGTGTGGTGACCGTGGTGATCGTGCCGGCATTGCCGCGGCCGATGCCGGTCAGGAGGCCGCCTGTATTGTCGCGGCTGAGCAGATTGGTGCCGATCTCGCGCACCAGGGTGCGGTTCACCTCGGCGATACGGACCTGCAGCATGACCTGCTGCGGCGTCGCGGTGCGCAGCCGGCTGACCACCTGGGTGGCTTCGCCGACGAACGCCTGGACGAGACGCTCGGCCTCGGCCGCATCGTCGGGCTGGCCGACGGTGCCGGTGAGCAGGACCATGCCGTTCATCGGCGTGGCGGTGATGTTCGCTTCGGGCATCGCGATCGACAGCATCTGGCCGACCGAGGCCAGATTCTGGCCGACGCGGACCGTGGCCGAATAGACCACATGGCCGCCGCCGTCGGTCGCATAGACCGTGGTGGTGCCGGCGGTCTTGCCGAAGATGTAGATCTGGCTCGGCGAGCGGACCTGGACGTCGGCGATCTCGGGATTGGCGACGAAAAGGTCGGACATCACGCCGTTGAGCCGGACCATGCGGCCGGTGCCGACCGACAAGGTCACGTCATTGGCGGGCGCGACGGCACCGGCGGGCTGGGCCGCGGCCTGGCCGGTCACCGACGCCGCGAGGCACGCCGCCAGCGCGGCGGCGACCGCAGTGCCGAGCGTGGCGCGCTTCAGCTTGTTGCTCTTGATCATCTTATCTGGCTCCCACCGGAACGAGCGTGACATTGTTGCCGCGAGCGACGCGGACGACCGGGCCGATCCGTTCCGCCGGAATGCCGGTCGGGACGACACGGGGCGCGCTTTCGGAACTTTCGCTGCGACGCCGGGGCACCGTTCCGCGCTGGAAGCGGGAAACGTCGGCACCGACCGTGTAGGTCGTGTTGGTATCGTTGGGCTGGACCGCCACGGCGAGCAGCATCTGCCGCTCGGCGCGCGGATCGCCATTGTGCGGCACCTGCACCTCGCCGGACGCGATGGCGCGCTCCAGCTCGGCATTGTTGTCGGCGAGCGACCGCAGCGACAGCGACAGCTGGCCGATGGTCTGGGCGACCGCGATCTTCTCGGCGATCTTGGGGGTCGCCTCGAACGTGATCGTGGCGACGGTCTGGGCGACCTGGTTGCCCGCCTCGTCGCGCGAGTTGAGGCGCTGGTCGACGGCGAGGACGCGGATGTTGCGGACGATGGTCTCGGAGGCGCGCAGCGGCGCTTCGTTGTCGCCGCCGGACACTTCCTGGGTAAGGACGAGATCGACCCGGTCGCCCGGGAAGACGAAGCCGGCGACGCCGCTGGTCGCGGAGACGCCCACCGTGACGGCGCGCATGCCCGGGCCCAATGCCGCGGCGAGGAAGCCGCGCTCGCCGGGGCGAACGATCGAGCCCTGGGTCAGCGGCTGGCCCGCGCTGATCTCGTTGCGGACGACGGTGCCGATCAGGGTCTGGGGATCGCCGTTCGCTTCGCCGCGCGTGAAATAAGCGGGCTGGACGAGGCCTTCGGGCCACGGCTGGTAGCGGAATGCTTCGGCGTCGATGATCGTGCCGATCGGCAGGGTGCGCGTCGCGACGAGCACTTCGGGACCCGCGGGCACCACCGGGCCGGCCTGCGCTTCGGGGGCTGAAGCGCCCGAGAACATGTTCTTCGCCATGACGGCGGTGACTGCCGCGATCAGGAGTGCGCCGACCAGCAGCACGATTTTCTTGACGTCCATGGCGCGTATCGCCTCCCCTCACGGGACTGAGAAAGTTTCAGCCCTATCCATCAACCAAACTGGTTAAGAAAACGTTCGCTAATCAGCCACAAACCACCGAAAGCGATCGCCACCCCGTAGGGGATTTCGAGCTGCCCGGCCTTGCGGCCGAGCCTGTGCCG
>NZ_JBYRFX010001051.1:0-3847 GCF_057815775.1 Inquilinus sp. | reverse complement strand
GGGGGACGATCGCGGCGATGGCGTTGGTGAGGCCGCGGGCGAAGTCGCCGGCGCGGAATGCCGGCACCATGCCGTCCTGGATGATCCGCGCGGCGGTGGCGTCCGGGATCGCAGTTTCGAGGCCGGTGCCGACCTCGATCCGCATCCTGCGGTCGGTCTTGGCCACCAGCAGCAGCACCCCGTCATCGATGCCCTTGCGGCCCAGCCCCCAGCTGTTGAAGACGCGGAAGGCATAGGCCTCGATGCTGTCGTCGCCCGTGGTCGGCACGATCAGCACGGCGATCTGCGCGCCGGTGCGGCGCTCGACGGCGGCCAGCTTGGTCTCGATCATCCGGTTCTGCTCCGCCGTCAGCGTTCCCGTCTGGTCGGTGACCCGGGTGGCCAGCGGCGGCACGGCGACCGAATCCGCCCGGGCCGGTGCGGCCGTCACGGCCAGCAACAGGCAGGCTGCCGCGGTTGCCCGGCGCAGCATGCTCAAGGCTTCGTCGCCGGTGTCCCGAAATCGACCTTCGGCGCGGTCGAGATCGCCGCTTCGTTCTCGACGCTGAAATTGGGCTTGGCGCTGAAGCCGAGCACGCCGGCGATCAGATTCCCGGGGAAGCGGCGGACGCCGACATTGAGTCCTGCACCGCCTGGATCGACCGGTTGCGGGCGACGGTGATGCGGTTCTCGGTGCCCTCCAGCTGGGTCATCAGATCCTTGAACAGCGCATCGGATTTCAGCTGCGGATAGGTCTCCGTCACCACCAGCAGCCGCGACAGGGCGGAGGACAGCTCGCCCTGCGCCGCCTGGAACTTCTGCAGCGCCGCCGGGTCGTTCAGCGTCTCCGGCGTCACCTGTATGCTGCCGACCTTGGCCCGCGCCTCGGTCACCTGCACCAGCACGTCCTTTTCCTGCTGGGCATAGCCCTGGACGGTCTTGACCAGGTTCGGCACCAGGTCGGCGCGGCGCTGGTACTGGTTCACGACCTCCGACCACGCGGCCTTGACCTGCTCGTCGCCGGTCAGGAAGCGGTTATAGGCACTGCCGCCCCACAGGACGGCGACCACGACCACGATGACGACGATGATCAGCCCGGTAAAGCGACGCATCCGATCCCCCTTCGATGTGCGCAGCGAGTCCGCACGGATTGCAGCATCAACCCCCGACCACCGCAATGGTGCCGACAAAATTCATATTGGCCGCCGGCTGGGAGCAAGAGATAGAAGACCGCTTTCCTAGCATGGCGAAGTCGGTTACAAGCCGCGCCTTTCGAGGACGGCTGCGCCTTCTCGAAGACAAGAAGGGGATCATTTTGCGCAAGCTTCTCAGTGTCCTGATCGGCGTGGTGGTCGCCGTGGTCGTGGTGTTCGGCTTCACCTGGTACCGCTACGTCACCAACACCGACAGCCCTTACGACGAGATCGGCATCGACCTGAACAGCCGCCTGCCGCTGCCGTTGCGCGAATGGGGCTGCGCCAAGCTGAAGGTGAATTTCGCCGGCGCCCTGCCGCCCTATGGCTGCCAGGCGGCCGATGGCCGCAGCTGGATCGTTCCCTGAGCTGACGCCCGCGTGACCAGGACCGGCGCGCCGGCCCTGGTCCGCCATTGACCGATCGGCCTTAGAGCACGAAATCGCTGGCGTGAAGAACGCCGGCGTTGCCAAGGTCGATCGCGAAATCGGCCACGCCGTCACCGTTGACGTCGCCGGACACGATGGTCTGGGTGACCTCATGCCCGTCGCTGATGAATCCCTTGTCCATCACCGTGATGTGCAGCTCGCCCGCATGGCCCGTGAAGGCGGCGGTCCCGATGAAATGGAACGCCTGGTTCCCGGCCACGCCGGTCTGGGCATCGATGGCCGACAGGTCGATCCGGTCGCCGTCGGCGTGATGGAAATCCAGGATGCTGTCGGGGTGGGCGACCGAGCTGTCGGCTGCCGACTTGAAGATGAAACGGTCGGCGCCGGCGCCGCCGGTGATCATATCGGTGCCCAGGCCACCGATCAGCGTGTCGCCGCCCGAACTGCCGATGAGGGAGTCGTTGCCGGCGCCACCATCCAGCGTGAGATGCAGGGCGGCGTTCAGGCTGTTGTGCCCGAGCGGTGCTTCGATGGCATCGTCCCCGCCATGCCCGTCGATGACGAGATGGGTGACGGGGCCGTTCGGCGGCAGGGTCGGCTCCTGTGGGCCGCTGATGACGGATGTGCTGCCATCTGTCCCTGCGATCACGAAGATGACGTCCGTATCGCGGTCGTCGCCGTTCACGACCAACGTGCCCCTTGTCATGATTCAATGCTCCATTTTTCTGTAAAATCTGAATAGTGATAAAAATAGAGTGAGCAATATTCTTCGGTAAGTGTATTTATGGCTACTTATGTAACTAATATAAGTACCACGTAATAATTTCGAGTAACTGAGTATTTGTGATTTATATTTGCGAAAGGCCGGCTAAACCGGATCGTCCGCCTCTAAGCCGCCAGCGCCTCGGGCCGGCCGATGGCGTTGTGGATCTGTTCGGCCAGCCGCGCGGCAGCCGGCGTCCGCGGCCGGGCGCCCCAGGCCAGCGCGATCTCCAGCGACGGCAGGGCGGGCAGCCCGTCGCGCTCGCCCAGCACGCGCAGGCCCGGCGGCAGGCTGCATTCGACCACCACCGCCACCGCCAGCCCGGCCCGGACCACCGCGACCAGCCCGACCAGGCTGGGGCTGCTATAGGCCAGGCGATGGCGCCGCTGCGCCGCGGCCAGCGCCTCCAGCGTGATGCCGCGGGCGACGCAGCCAGGCTCGTACAGCGCCACCGGCAGCGGCTCCTCCAGTTGCGGGTCATGGTCCGGCGACCCGAACCAGATCAGCGGCTCACGTCGCAGCAGCTCGGCGTCGCGGCCCGGCCGGCGCGTCACCACCGCCAGGTCGACCGTGCCGGCGGCCAGGCGGCCGTCCAGCAGCGTGCTCTGCTCGCAGATCAGCTCGACCTCGACCTGCGGGTGGCTGGCGGCGAAGCGCGACAGGATCGGCGGCAGCAGCGAATAGGCATAGTCGTCGGGAATGCCGAGCTGGACCTTGCCGCGCAGGTCGGGCTCGACCAGCGCCGCCCAGGCCTCCTCCTCCAGCCGCAGCATGCGCCGGGCATGGCCAAGCAGGATTTCACCGGCGGCGGTCAGCCGGACGTGCCGGCTGTCGCGGTCGAACAGCCGCTTGCCCGTGGCCTCCTCCAGCCGGCGGACCTGCATGCTGACGGCGGATTGGGTGCGACCGATTCGGGCGGCGGCCAGGCTGAAGCTGCCGCCCTCGGCGATCGCCACCAGGGTGCGCAGCACGTCGAGATCCAGGCGTCTGTCCATGCGCCAAGCATAAATTCAAATGATGGATGGCTTCAAATCTATTCGTTTGAGTGAATGGGGCGGCGGCCCCAGCTTTCCTGCCTGACGATCAGGAGGCGGCGATGGCGGCGGACAATCTCGATATGGGAGCGGAGCGGCGGACGGGGATCCTGCAGCTGTCCCTCGGCATGGCGGTGGTCGGCACCGTCGGCGTGTTCATGGAGGAATCGGGGCAGGGGCCGGTCAACGCCGTGTTCTTCCGCTGCGTCTTCGGGGCGCTGGTGCTGTTTCTGTTCTGCGCCGCCCGCGGCTGGCTGGGTGGTCTGCGCCTGCCGCTGCGCAGCTGGGCGCTGATCCTGTTCGGCGGTGTCTGCATCGTGCTGAACTGGGTGGCGTTCTTCGCCGCGATCCAGCGCACCTCCATCGCCTTCGCCACCATCGTCCGCGCGTAACGTTCGAGGCGGTGCCGGTGGAACGCCGGCTGGATCACGGCACGCTGACGGTGATGGGATGCTCCCTCCGCGGTCAGCAGCCCCCGGCCGAGGAGAC
>NZ_JBYRFX010001050.1:0-9469 GCF_057815775.1 Inquilinus sp. | reverse complement strand
GGGTCGCGCTCCGGCACCAGGTGGTCGAAGGCGTCGACCCACAGATCCAGGATGCGGGCCAGCACGGCGCGGTACAGCGTCTCCTTGGTGCCGAAATAGTAGTGCACATTGGCCTTGGGCAGGCCGGCGCGCTCGGCGATGCCCTGCATGGTGGCGCCGGAGAAGCCGGCCTCGGCGAACACCCCCTCCGCCGCGTCCAGGATCTGCGCCTCGCGGGCCCGGCGCAGGCGGCCGCCGGAGACGGGCCGCTGCTGCGGCCCCAGGGAGGCATCGGTCTCGTCCGGCTGGTCCAGCATCTCGGCATCGCTCATGCCGGCATCATCGGTCGGAACCCCGGCTGCGTCGAGTGTGCCGTGGCAGGCCCGCCTTGCGAGATAGTTGACATAGTCAATCAATCGATTGATTTTGTCATGGATCGTGACCCGGAGATCCCAGCATGGCCAAGACAGACCTGGCCGACCATGTCGCCGCGATGCGGCATTTCAACCGCTTCTACACCCGCAGATCGGCGTGCTGGAGGAGGGGCTGCTGCAGAGCCCGTTCTCGCTGACCGAGCTGCGGGTGATGTACGAGCTGGCGCATCGTGACGCGCCCACCGCCACCGATCTGGGCCGGGCGCTGGCGCTGGACGCCGGCTATCTCAGCCGCATCCTGGGCGGGTTCGAACGGCAGGGCCTGATCGCCCGCAGCCCGTCGCCGCAAGACGGCCGGCAGAGCCTGCTGGCCCTGACCGCCGCCGGCCGGGCGGCGCTGGAGCCGCTGGAAGACCGGTCGCGCGAAGCCGTCGGCAGCCTGCTGCGCGGCCTGACCGGGGCGCAGCAGGCGCGGCTGACCGATGCGCTGCGCACGGTGGAAGGGCTGCTGGACGGCGGCGGCGACCGCGGCGTGTCCACCCTGTTGCGGTCGCATCGGCCGGGCGATCTCGGCTGGATGGTGCAGCGCCATGGCGTGCTTTATGTCCGCGAGTTCGGCTGGGACGACCGCTTCGAGTCGCTGGTGGCGGAGATCGCGTCGCAGTTCCTGGCCGAGCACGACCCGAAGCGCGAGCATTGCTGGATCGCCGAGCTGGATGGCGAACCCGTCGGCTCGGTCATGCTGGTGCGGCTGACCGACCGCGTGGCCAAGCTGCGGCTGCTGCTGGTGGAGCCGAAGGCGCGCGGCCACGGCATCGGTGCCCGACTGGTTGAAGAATGCATCCGCTTCGCCCGCCAGGCCGGCTATTCCAGGGTTACGCTGTGGACCAATGCGGAGCTGCTGCCGGCTCGGCGGATCTACGACAAGGCCGGCTTCCGCCTGGTCGATGCCCAGCCGCACCATGATTTCGGCCCCGAGATGATCGGCGAGACCTGGGAACTGGAGCTGTGACGGCGCGTCACTCGACCCGGCGATACAGGCCGGGATAGTCCAGCACCAGTTCGTTGGCGTCGGTGCTGATCTCGGCGGCGAAGCCGCTGCCGTCGAGCGATTCGTAGCGCCAGCGCCGCGCCGCCAGGGCGGTGTAGCGCTGCTCGGTCGCGAACGGCACCAGATCGGGCAGCGGCAGATAGGCGACCTTGATCACCGCCGATTCGCCCGGCTCCAGCCGCAGCCGTCGCATCGGCAGCGTGTTGGTGAAGGGCGTCGCCACCAGATCGACATCGATGCAGCCCTGCAGCTCCGGCAGCGGCGTGCCATCGCCGGTGGTCTAGGTGCCGCCGCCATCGGCGATCAGCCGCAGCCGCCGGTCGCCGGCATGGTCGGTCACCGCCAGCGACCGCACCCGCCATTCGGCGTCCAGCACGATGGTGTAGGTCAGAGCCCATTGCACCGGTCCGCCGACATGGTCGGCATCGCCGCCGATCACGACGCTGTCGGCCTGGATCCAGGCGCCGCTGCGGTGCAGCCGCAGATGCTCCAGCCCGGTGCCTTCGGCGGGGGCCCATCGGACGTGCCGGTCCATGCGGCATCTCCTCATCGTTCCTGAAACGTTCTTAGCATGATTCGCGGCCGCGCAACAATCGATAATGAGAGTGACTATCAATTGAAAATTGAGTTGACCATTTGGTCAGGTTTTCGATACCGTCACGATCAGGAGAGGCGGTGCCGACGATCGAATCCGGGGCATCCGGACCGGCGGCCCCTGGGGGAGACTGACGGATGACCATCGGATCCGACATCGCGGCAGGCCGCCTGGGCGCCGACCGCATCGCCGACGACTTCGCGGAAATCCACCCGCCGCTCGACCGGCGCACGGCGCTGATCGAATCCAGCCGCTGCTATTTCTGCTATGACGCGCCCTGCATCGAGGCCTGCCCGACCGGGATCGACATCCCCGCCTTCATCAAGGGCATCGCCACCGACAATGTGAAGGGTGCGGCGCAGGTCATCCTGAGCGCCAACATCATGGGCGGCATGTGCGCCCGGGTCTGCCCGGTCGAGGAGCTGTGCGAGGACGCCTGCGTCCGCAACCACCAGGAAGAGAAGCCGGTGACGATCAGCGCGCTACAGCGCTACGCCACCGACCATGTGTTCCAGCGCGACATCCAGTTGTTCAGCCGGGCGCCCGCCACCGGCAAGCGCATCGCCGTGGTCGGGGCCGGCCCGGCCGGGATCGCCTGCGCCCACCGCCTCGCCGTGCTCGGCCATGACGTGGTCGTGCTCGAGGCGAAGGAAAAGGGCGGTGGCCTGAACGAATACGGCCTCGCCGCCTACAAGATGACGGATGATTTCGCCCAGGCCGAGCTGGCCTATATCCTCGAGATCGGCGGCATCGAGATCCGCACCGGCGTCGTCCTGGGCCGCGACGTCACCCTGGCCCAGCTGCGGCAGGACTACGACGCCGTCTTCCTCGGCCTCGGCCACAACGCGGTCAACGCGCTGGGCTGCGACGGCGAGGCGCTGGCCGGGGTGGAAAGCGCGGTCGATTTCATCGCCCGGCTGCGCCAAGCCGGCGACAAGGCCTCGGTGCCGGTCGGCCGGCGCGTCGTCGTCATCGGCGGCGGCAACACCGCGATCGACGCCGCCACCCAGGCCAAGCGGCTGGGGGCGGAAGAGGTGACGCTGGTCTATCGCCGCGGTGCCGACCAGATGTCGGCGACCTGGAAAGAGCAGGACTGGACCCAGGTCAACGGCGTCACCGTCCGGCATTGGGCGCAGCCGCGCCGCATCCTGGGCTGGCCGGCCAATGGCCGCGGCCCTTCGGTGAAAGAGGTCGAGTTCGAGCACACCCAGCTCGACGCCCAGGGCCGGCTGGCTGGCACCGGCGACCGCTTCACCGTGCTGGCCGACCAGGTCCTCACCGCCATCGGCCAGTACCTCGTGCCCTCTGCCCTGGCGAACGAGGCCGAGACGCTGGATATGGCCGGCAACCGCATCGCCGTGAACGAAGAGCGGCAGACCTCGCTGTCCGGCGTCTGGGCCGGTGGGGACTGCGTGCCGGGCCAGGACCTCACCGTCAGTGCCGTGCAGGACGGCAAACTGGCGGCGCTGTCGATCGACCGGGCGCTACGGCACTGAATGTGCTACATTGGTAGTGCATTCGGAGGAGTGACGTTATGAGCGACGGATCGAGCACCACCATCACGTTGCGCGAGGCCAACCAGGGCTTCGCCGAGATGATCCGCGCGGTCGAATCCGGCCAGGAATTCGTCATCACCCGACGGGGCCAGGCGGTGGCCAGGGTCGTGCCGATGTCCCACCGGCGCGTCCTGACCGCGGCCCAGGAAGCGGCGCTGGAGCGGACCCGGGCGCGCATGGCCCATGGCTATCGCAGCGCGGCGCCGGAATCTTTCGACCGTGACGCGCTGCATGACCGATAGGCGGTTCACCTTGGACACCAATGTCCTCGTCTACGCGATCGACAGCACCGAAGGCGACAAGCATCAGCGGGCGAAGGAGATCGTCGAGCGCGCGGCCCGGGCCGACTGCGTCCTCACGCTCCAGGTGCTGGGGGAATTCTACGTCACCTCGCAGCGCCGCCGCCTGTTGCCGGCCGCCGACGCGGCGGCCCAGATCGGCGACTGGGTGGAGCTGTTCGCGACCGTGGCTTCGACGGAGACGAATGTCGTGGCGGCCGCGCGGGAAGCCGCCGCCAAGCGGTACAGCTACTGGGACGCGATGATGCTGTCGACGGCCGACAGCCACGGCTGCACGACGCTGCTAAGCGAGGATATGGCGGACGGCGTGGCGCTGGGCGGCGTCACCGTGCGCAACCCCTTCCGGGGCGCGCGGCTGCCGGACGAGATCGAGGCGCTATTGACGGTTTGACCCGGCCGGCGTCGCCGGTCGATGGATTTGCGTGAAGCGGCCACCAGAGCCGCGGAACACCAGCTGGAGGCTGTGATGGCCGATCTGACCAACAATTTCCTGGGGATCCGCTCCCCCAACCCGTACTGGCTGGCCTCGGCGCCGCCGACGGACAAGGAATACAACGTCGTCCGCGCCTTCCGCGCCGGCTGGGGCGGGGTGGTGTGGAAGACGCTGGGCGAGGACCCGCCGGTGGTCAACGTCTCCTCCCGCTACGGCGCCGTCAGCTACAACGGCACCCGCATCGCCGGCCTCAACAACATCGAGCTGATCACCGACCGGCCGCTGGAGCTGAACCTGCGCGAGATCAAGCAGGTCAAGCGCGACTGGCCGGACCGGGCGATGATCGTGTCGCTGATGGTGCCCTGCGAGGAAGAGAGCTGGAAGTCGATCCTGCCGCTGGTCGAGGACACCGGGGCCGATGGGATCGAGCTGAATTTCGGCTGCCCGCACGGCATGTCGGAACGCGGCATGGGCTCCGCCGTCGGCCAGGTGCCGGAATATGTCGAGATGGTCGCGCGCTGGTGCAAGCAGTACACGCGCATGCCGGTGATCGTGAAGCTGACGCCGAACATCACCAACATCCTGGGGCCGGCCCGGGCGGCCAAGCGCGGCGGCGCCGACGCGGTGTCGCTGATCAACACTATCCAGTCGGTGGTCTCGATCGATCTCGACCTGATGGCGCCGACGCCGACGGTCGACGGCCGCGGCACCCATGGCGGCTATTGCGGCCCGGCGGTGAAGCCGATCGCGTTGCGCATGGTCGGCCAGATCGCGCGCGACCCGGAATGCCAGGGCATGGCGATCTACGCCATCGGCGGCGTCTCGACCAGGCGCGATGCGGCGGAGTTCATGGCGCTGGGCGCCGCCAACGTCCAGGTCTGCACCGCGGCGATGACGCATGGCTTCAAGATCGTCGAGGACATGTCGTCCGGCCTGGCCAACTGGATGGACGAAAAGGGCTATGCCGAAACCCAGGCCTTCCAGGGCCTGGCGGTGCCGAACTTCGTCGAATGGCAGGATCTGAACATCAACTTCAAATCCATCGCCGCCATCAACCAGGACGCCTGCATCCAGTGCGGCAAGTGCTACATCGCCTGCGAGGACACCTCGCACCAGTCGATCTTCGCGCTGCGCACGCCGGAGGGCGGCCGGCGCTACGAGGTCAATGAGGAAGAGTGCGTCGGCTGCAACCTGTGCATGCTGGTGTGCCCGGTCGACAATTGCATCACCATGGAGACGGTGGACACCGGTCGGCCCTATCTGAACTGGCAGCACCACCCCAACAACCCGATGCGTAAGGACGCCGCGGAATAGCCCTGTCCCTCGATTTTGATGCGATTTGGCTTCGTCGGCATCGGGGGGATCGGTCATGATGGCCCCCTTTTCCGATTGGTCGACACGACGAGTGAGGGGAACAATGGCTTTCAAGCGACGCGCGGTGCTGGTGGGGATGATGACCGCGGCGCTGGCCGGCTGCGCCGGCAAGGTGCCGGCAAGCGCGGTTCCGGTCGAGGCGAAGATCGACGATTTCGCGGGCTCCTGGATCGGATCCAGCCAGGAGGAGACGCAGCGTGCCGCCGCGGTGATCCTGGAGCCGCATGCCGATGGCGGCTTCCGGCTGTTCTGGCGCAACGTGCAGGCCGGGACCGATGGCGGCGGGCTGGAATTCCGCGAGCGGGAGCTGGCGTTCCAGGCCTCGACCCGGCCGAATTTCTGGACCGCCACCGTGCCGGCCGACCGCGCCTACGCCACTGCCAGCCTGGCCGGCCTGACCCTGACGGTCGAGGTCGTCGGCACCACCAAGGAGGGCAAGGTCGAGCGCCAGCTCTACCGCCGCACCCTGGTCGACAGCACCCATCTGAAGCTGGCCTACACCCGCGAAGTGGCGGGCCAGCCGGCCTCGACCATCGAGGGCGATTTCATCCGCAAGCCGGCCTGATCGCAGGGATCGGACCAAGGATTTGACGATGCAGCAGAACATCCAGATCGACCCGCAGCGCCTCTGGGACGCGATCATGGAAACCGCGGAGTTCGGGAAGACGGCCAAGGGCGGCGTCAAGCGCCTGACCCTGACCGATCTCGACGCCCGGGTCCGCGATTGGTTCAAGACGCAATGCGAGTCGGTCGGCTGCACCGTCACGGTGGATGAGGTCGGCAACATGTTCGCCCGCCGGCCGGGCCGGGATGAGTCGCTGCCGCCGATCTGCATCGGCAGCCATCTCGACACCCAGCCGACGGGCGGCAAGTTCGATGGCATCCTCGGGGTCCTTTCGGGCCTCGAGCTGCTGCGCACCCTGCACGACACCGGCTACGAGACCAACGCCCCGATCGAGGTCATCAACTGGACCAATGAGGAGGGATCGCGCTTCGCCCCGGCGATGCTGTGCTCCGGCGTCTTCGCCGGCGTGTTCACCAAGGAATTCGCCTACAGCCGCGAGGACCGCGAAGGCCATCGCTTCGGTGAGGCGCTGGAGACGATCGGCTACAAGGGCGAGGTGCCAGTCGGCGGGCGCAAGCTCGGCGCGCATTTCGAGCTGCATATCGAGCAGGGCCCGATCCTCGAGAATGAGGACAAGGTGATCGGCGTCGTCACTGGCGTGCAAGGCATGCGCTGGTACGAGGTGACGGTGACCGGCCGCGAAAGCCATGCCGGCTCGACCCCGATGCGGTTGCGGCGCGACGCGCTGCGCGGCGCCGCCCGGATGGTCGAGGCGGTGATCGCGGTCGGCGACGCCACCGCGGATGCGGTCGCCACGGTCGGACTGATGGAAGTGCGGCCGAATAGCCGCAACGTCATCCCGGGCGAGGTGTTCTTCACCATCGACTACCGCCACCCCGACGATGCGAAGATCGGGGTGATGGAGGCGGCAGCGCGGGCGGCGATCGACCGGATCGCGGCGGAGCTGAAGCTCGAGGTCAAGGTCGACGCGATCTGGGATTCGCCGGCGGTCAAGTTCGACCCGGCCTGCATCGACGCGGTGGAGAATGCCGCCCAGGCCAATGGCTTCACCCATCGGCGCATCGTCTCCGGCCCCGGGCATGATTCGGCCTATATCGCCCGAGTGGCACCGACCGCGATGATCTTCGTGCCGTGCTGGGAAGGCGTCAGCCACAACGAGGCGGAGAGCATCGAGTTCGACCACGCTGCCGCCGGGGCCAATGTCCTGCTGCGCGCCGTGCTCGATTACGACCGCTCGCTCGAACACGGAAAGGCGGCCTAGAGAATGGTCGCTCCGGCTGTGCGGTCCCAGGTTTCCCCGGCAACTGCGGCCGGGCCGGCCGCGCCGCCGGTGGTCGAGACGCGGCGCCTCGGCCTGACCTTCCAGACAGCGGATGCGCCCGTGGTGGCGTTGCAGGATATCGACCTGACCATCGGCGAGGGCGAGTTCGTGTCGCTGATCGGCCCGTCCGGCTGCGGCAAGACCACGCTGATGCGGGTGGTGGCCGACCTGGTGCGGCCGACCGCCGGATCGGTCACGGTCAACGGCATGACGCCGGAACAGGCCCGGCTGGCCCGCGCCTATGGCTATGTGTTCCAGGCGCCGGCGCTGTACCCCTGGCGCAATGTCCGCCGCAATGTCGAGCTGCCGCTGGAGATCATGGGCATCAAGGCGGCGGAGCGGCAGGAGCGGGCGCGCCAGGCGCTGGCCACCGTCGGGCTCGGCCAGTTCGAGAAGAAGTTCCCGTGGCAGCTGTCCGGCGGCATGCAGCAGCGGGTGTCGATCGCCCGCGCGCTCGGTTTCGCGCCCAAGCTGCTGCTGATGGACGAGCCGTTCGGCGCGCTGGACGAGATCACCCGCGACAACCTTAATGTCCATCTGCTGGACCTGTGGAACCGCACCAACCTGACGGTGGTGTTCGTCACCCATTCGATCCCGGAGGCGGTGTTCCTGTCCTCCAAGATCGTGGTGATGTCGCCGCGGCCGGGCCGGATCCTCGACGTCATCGACAGCGGCCTGCCGCGCGACCGCGACCTCGACATCCGCGAGACGCCGGAATTCCTCGCCATCGCCCAGCAGGTCCGCGAAGGCCTGCGCGCCGGGCATTCCTACGAATGAGGGCGGCATGACCGCCCTTGCCGAAGCCCTGCCGGCCCGGCCCGGCACCTGGTCGCGGCTGAAGCAGGGGCGGGCGCTGCCGCTGGCCACCGTGCTCGGCGCCTTCCTGGTCATCTGGTATCTCGGCGCCCTGTGGCTGAACGCGCCGCAGGCGGTGGAACGGCTGAACCGCGCCGGGACGGACTGGACCACGTCGCAATTCGTCGGCGCCATCTGGGCGCTCGACCGGCCGCTGCTGCCGACGCCGGACCAGGTCGCGGTCGATCTGTGGAACAGCACGGTCGAACGGCCGGTGACCAGCAACCGCAGCCTGATCTACCACGCCTGGGTAACGATGAGCTCGACCCTGGTCGGCTTCGTCCTGGGCACCCTGCTCGGCATCGGGCTCGCCGTCGGCATCGTCCATGTGCGGACGCTCGACCGGTCGCTGATGCCCTGGGTGATCGCCAGCCAGACGGTGCCGATCCTGGCGATCGCGCCGATGATCGTGGTGGTGCTGGGCAATATGGGCCTCACCGGGGTGATCCCGAAATCGATCATCTCGGCCTATCTCAGCTTCTTCCCGGTCACCATCGGCATGGTCAAGGGCCTGCGCTCGCCCGACCCGCTGCAGCTCGACCTGCTGCGCACCTATTCCGCCGGCGCCACCCAGGTGTTCTGGAAGCTGCGTTGGCCGGCCTCGGTGCCGTTCCTGTTCCCCAGCCTGAAGATCGGCATTTCGCTGGCCCTGGTCGGCGCCATCGTCGGCGAGTTGCCGACCGGCGCCCAGGCGGGCATCGGCGCCCGGCTGCTGACGGGATCCTATTTCGGCCAGATGATCCAGCTGTGGTCCGCCCTGGTGATGGCGGCGGTGCTGGCCCTGATCTGCGTCTATGCCGTGACCCTGACCGAACGCGCCGTCATCGCCAGCCGGGGAGGGCGGGGATGAACCGCGCCGTTTTCCGTAGTCTTGGTTGGCTGGTGCTCGCCCTGGTCCTGGCCGGCTTCGTGCTGTGGTGGATCGCCGATGGCGGCATGTTTGCTGCCGGCACTGCCTGGATCGCGCTGCCGATTCTCGCGGCGGTGGCTGCGGTCTGGCTGGCGCTGCGCGACCTGTCGCCGGTGCCGGGCCGCGCCGTCAGCAT
>NZ_JBYRFX010001049.1:0-22377 GCF_057815775.1 Inquilinus sp. | reverse complement strand
CCGGGCTCCATCGCGGAATGGCCGGCATCGGGCACCACGACATAGCCGGCCTCCGGCCAAGCGCGATGCAGCTCGTCCGCCGTGGTGATCGGGCACACCGTGTCGTAGCGGCCCTGCACGATCGTCGCCGGGATGTGCCTGACGCGGTCGACATTGCGCAGCAGCCGGTCCGGCGGGGTGAACAGGTTGTTCAGGAAGTAATGCGCCTCGATCCGGGCCAGGCCCAGCGCATGTGCGTCCTCGCCGGCCGAGGCGACGATCTCCGGGTTCGGCAGCAGGGTGGAGCACGACCCCTCATAGATGCTCCAGGCCCGGGCCGC
Source organism: Inquilinus sp. (assembly GCF_057815775.1). Taxonomy (NCBI): domain Bacteria; kingdom Pseudomonadati; phylum Pseudomonadota; class Alphaproteobacteria; order Rhodospirillales; family Rhodospirillaceae; genus Inquilinus; species Inquilinus sp. Next base: position 22,057 of record NZ_JBYRFX010001049.1, on the reverse strand, counting down.
GGGCAGGTGCATCTTGGGGTCGGGGTCGGTCAGCCGGCGAAAATAGGCGCGGGTCAGGTCGCCGCGCTCGTCCGGCGGCAGGAACTCGACGAAGGCGCGGTGCGCCTCCGGGAAGAAGGTGCCCATGCCATGGAAGAACCAGTCGATCTCCTGCGGCCGCATCAGGAAGATGCCGCGCAGGACCAGCGACCGGCAGCGCTCCGGATGCGCCTGGGCATAGGCCAGCGCCAGGGTCGAGCCCCAGGACCCGCCGAACACGTGCCAGCGCTCGATGCCCAGCATGCGGCGCAGCTGCTCCATGTCGCCGACCAAATGCTCGGTGGTGTTCTGCCGGGTCTCGCCCAGGGGCCGCGACCGGCCGGCGCCACGCTGGTCGAAGATGATGATGCGGTAGAAGCCGGGGTCGAAGAACCGGCGATGGGTGGGCGACGCGCCTGCCCCGGGACCGCCATGCAGGAACACCACCGGCACGCCGTCGGGTCGGCCGCACTGTTCCCAATAGATGCTGTGCAGGTCGTCGACCGGCAGCAGGCCGGTGGCGAAGGGCTCGATGGTGGGGAAGATCAGGTCGCGCGGCATGGTCACTCGGTCGGCTGGGGCCTCCACTCTAAGGACTCGGCGGCACATTGCAAAAGCGATCGCGGCCCGGATCGGCTGCCGAATGATCGCAGGGGCAGCCGATCCGGGCCGGCTGTCCTATGCTGTCGTCATGGGACGGGTGCTGCTTCTTCTGGTTCTGCTATGTGGCGCCGCCCGTGCGGATGGCCCGTCGGACGGGCTCGACTACGACCCGCCGGTCGGCGTCGCCGCGGTGCTCGACGCCCGCACGCTGCGGCTGGCCGACGGGACGGAAATCCGCCTCAGCGGCATCGACATCCCCTTCGGCCGCTGGCAGGCCACCGCACGGCCGGTGCTGGTGGCGCTGCTGGACGGACGCCTGGTGCGCTTCGCCTCGCTGGCGCCGCCCGACCGCTACGGCCGGATGGCGGGCCAGCTGCAGCGCGATGACGGGCTGTGGATCGAGGAGGAGCTGCTCGGCCGCGGCCTGGCGCGGGTCGATGCCGGCGGCGCCGATCCCGCCGCCGCCCTGGTGTCGCTGCTGGTGACCGAAAGCGACGCCCGGGCGGCCGGCCGCGGCCTGTGGTCCGACCCGGATTTCGCCGTGCGGGATGCGGCGGCGCTCGACCGCGCCGGGCTCGACCGGTTCCAGGTGGTGGAAGGGCAGGTGCTGCAGGCGACGATCCTGCATGGCCGCGCCTACCTTAATTTCGGCACGGATCCGCGGCAGGATTTCACGGTGATGATGGAGCCCGACTTCGTCCGCGGCCTGGGTGTCGGCCCGGCACTGCAGGCCCTGCAGGGCCACCGGGTGCGGGTGCGCGGCTGGCTCGACTGGTCGGGTGGGCCGCGCATCGCGATCACGCGGATGGAACAGATCGAAAGGCTGGATTGAGGATGGTGCTGGGGCGGCGGGAATTGATGGTGTCCGCGGCGGCGCTGGCGCTGGCGCCGCGGCTGGCCATGGCGGCCACTGCGGATATCACGGCCACCGATGCGCAGGAGGTGCTGGACGAATTCGGTGGCCTGTACCAGGCGCCGGCGCTGCGCGACCGGGTCGCCGCCATCGCCCAGCGCGTCGCCGATGCCGAGACTGGCGGCGCGATGCGGGTCTCGGTCGACCTGCTCGACTCGGACCGGGTCAATGCCGTGGCGCTGGGCGACGGCCGCATCCTCGCCACCCGCGGCCTGCTGGCGCTGGCGCGCAGCGAGGCGGAGATGGCCGCGGTGCTGGCCCACGAAATCGGCCACGTCGTCGCCGGTCACGCCAAGCTGCGCGCCGCCCGGCCGCTGGACAACACCGCGGCCGGGATCAAGAGCGAGGCCGCCTTCGACCAGGCGCAGGAGCTGGAGGCCGACCGCATCGGCACCGCGGCCATGGCCCAGGCCGGCTACGACCCGGCCGCCGCACCGGCCTTCCTGGTCCGGCTGGACGCCTATCATCGCCTCGACGCCGCCCTGGTCGGCCGGGCGGACCTGGCCTCGGCCGCCGCCAATGGCGACGATCATCCGGAGACGGCGGACAGGGTCGCCGTCGTCCGGGCCCAGGCCGCGACCCTGCCGCGCGGCCAAACGGGCGAGGCGGCGTGGCTCGCGGCCATCACCGGCCTGCCCTGGGGCGAAAGCCCGGACCAGATCCCGATCCGCGGCCGGACCGTGATCCACCCGATCCTGCGCTTCCGCTGGGACGCGCCGCCGGGTGTGGTGCTGACGCGGCAGCAGCGTCGGCTGCTGGGGATGGGGCCGGACGACGCGGCGGTGCTGTTCGACCATCTGTCGCAGCCGCGGGCGCTGCCGGCGCGCCTCTATCTCGAACGGGTCTGGGGCAAGGCGGTCGGTGGCGTCGGCGATGTCGGGGCCGGCGATCTCGGCGGCTTCCAGGCCGCCTGGGGCCGGGCCCGGCTGGCGGGCGCGTCGGGCGACTGGGACGCGGCCCTGGCGGTGATCGAGACCACGGCCGAGCGGCGCGACCGGTTCATGGTGCTGACCCGGGCCGGCAGCCCGGTCGCGGCCGCGATGCATGGCGCGATCGACAGCTTCCGCCGGATCAGCGCGGCCGAGGCCGCCGCGGTCCGGCCGCGCCGCCTGGCCATCACCCCGGTCGGGCCGGGCGACACGGTGGCGTCGCTGGTGGCCCGGATGAAGGTGGAGGCGCCGGAGGCGCAATTCCGCCTGCTCAACGACGCCGCAGGACCCACCCTGCCCGTGGGAACACCGGTCAAGCTGATCATCGAATAGATCGCTCAGCCTCCCTGCGCCGCCTCGGACACCGGCGCCCAGGCCTCCCACACCGCCAGGCGGTCGGCATAGGCGCGCCTTGCCGCGGGCAGCCCGGCGGTGCCGAGGAACAGGCGCAGCGGCGGGTTCTCGGCATCGACGGCCGCGAGGATGGCATCCGCCGTCGCCCCGGGGTTGCCGATCGGCCGGCCGGCGGCGGCGGCGCGCAGCCGCTCGCGTAGCCCGTCATAGGCCGGCATCGGCGCCGCCCGGGTGGCCGAAGCGCCGCGCCAGTCGGTGGCGTAGCCGGCGGGTTCGACCAGCGTGACCTTGATGCCGAATTCTGCGACCTCCTGGGCCAGGGTCTCGCCCAAGCCCTCCAGCGCCCATTTGCTGGCGTTGTAGACCCCGGCGGTCGGGAAGGTGATGACACCCGCCATGCTGCTGGTGATCAGCACATGGCCGCCGCCCTGGGCCCGCAGCCGCGGCAGCGCCGCCTGCACCACCCACAGCACGCCGAAGAAATTGGCGTCCATCTGGGCGCGCGACTGGTCCTCGCTGCTTTCCTCGATCGTGCCGAACAGGCCGTAGCCGGCATTGGCGACGACGATGTCGATCCGCCCGAACTGCCGCTGCGCGGCGTCCAGGGCGGCGAACACCGCGGCGCGGTCGGTGACGTCGAGCACCAGCGGCAGCACGGCGTCGCCATGGTCGCGCACCAGATCGGCAATGCTGGCGAGGTCGCGCACGGTGGCAGCGACCCTGTCGCCGCGCTCCAGCGCCGCCTGGGCCCAGACCCGGCCGAGGCCCCGGGACGCGCCGGCGATGAACCAGTTTTTTGCAGTCATGATGACACCTCTTCGGAAAGCGAATTTTTACAAACTGACATTTATCGTCAAAATGTCATTTATCAGATTTGACACTTCCCGTCAGATTGTCAATATCTCTGCATGAACGGGATTTCGGAGCGGGCCGCCGCCAAGCGGCAGAAGGTGATCGAGGCGGCGAGCCTGGTGTTCCGCCGCCATGGCTTCGCCCGGACCTCGATGGAGGCGATCGCCGAGGCAGCGGGCATCTCCCGGCCGTCGGTGTATCTCGTCTTCGCCAACAAGGAAGAGGCCTTCGCGGCCGCGGTCGACCATATGGGGGAGCTGGCGCTCGACCAGATGCGGCAGGCGCTGCCGGCCCTCGGCACGCTGCAGGACAAGCTGGCCTTCGTCTGCGAGCAATGGGCCGGGCGGGGCTATGACCGGATGAAGGAGAATCCGGATGCCAGGGACCTGACCGATCCCGCTTTGGCGCCGGTGCGCGCGGTCTATGGCAGGCTGCAGGGCCTGCTGGCGGAGCTGCTGGCGGATGCGGTGGCGCGGTCCGGCCTGCCGGAGACGCCGGAGCAGGTGGCCGGCCTGCTGGTCGCGGCCATGCGCGGCTTCAAGGATTTCGCGGCCGATGGCGACGATGTCCGCCGACAGGTCGCGCTGCAGGTCGCCCTGATCCTGCGCGGGCTGGATCCCGCGGCCAAGCCTGCCGGGTGACTATTCCTCCAGGAACAGCTCTTCCGGCCGGGAGACGTGCTGTTCGATCGAGGCGCGCAGCTTGGTCATCGCCCGGTGTTCCAGCTGGCGCACTCGCTCCTTGCTGACGCCGAGCTGGCGGCCCAGCTCCTCCAGCGTCGCGCCGCTGTCGCGCAGCCGGCGCTGGCGGATGATGGCCTGTTCGCGCGGGCTCAGCGCGCCGATCGCCTCGGCCAGCCAGCGCGACCGGGTGACGTTGTCGCGCATGCCGATCACCACCTCTTCCGGTGACGGGCGGCTGTCGGCCAGCAGGCCCTGCCAGTCATCCTCGCCCTCGTCCGAGATCGGGGCGTTGAGCGACTGGTCGGCACCGGACAGGCGCATCTCCATCGCCTCGACCTCGGCGACACCGACCCGCAGCTCGCCGGCGATCCAGGCGCGGCCGGCCTGGGTCATGCCGGTCTGGCCGCCGGCATTCTCGATCTTGGCGCGCAGCCGGCGCAGGTTGAAGAACAGCGATTTCTGCGCCGCGGTGGTGCCGGTGCGGACGATCGACCAGTTGCGCAGCACGTAATCCTGCATCGCCGAGCGGATCCACCAGGCGGCATAGGTCGAGAACCGCACCTCGCGGTCATGCTCGAACCGGGCGGCGGCCTGCATCAGGCCGACATTGCCCTCCTGCACCAAATCGCCGATCGGCAGGCCGTAATTGCGGAAGCGCGAGGCGGTGGAGATGACCAGGCGGGTGTAGGCCCGCACCAGGGCGTGCAGCGCCGGCTCCTCATGCTGCTCTCGCCACCGCCGCGCGAGGTCGAACTCGGTCTCGCGCGACAGCAGGGGCTCGCTCATCGAGGCCTTGATGTATTTCAGGTTGGCGCGCTGTGTCTCGGGATCATCGAGATGCGGCATGAACGCCCCCTCTTCGCCGAATGGCGCCGCGGATGGTGCCCGCGACCTCGGCCCCGGGGCCTGCCCCGCGACCTTCGATAGACCAACACCCCCTGATACGGACCTGTTCCATCGCCGGATCGAAGCGGTGTGCTCTCTTCAAACCATTCGACGGAAGAGAGGCGCGGGTTACGCCGACACGGAGCCGGCAGGCGGATCAGAAGCCGTTCGGAAACGCGCTGGTGTGAGTCGGCTGGCGGTGGTTTCGAGACCCGGCGCGCAGCGGACATGGTCGTCCGTGAGCACCGGAAGCGGAGAAACCGCCGTCAGACGGCCGCACCAGTAGCGTTTCCGAACGGCTTCTCAGACTTCGACGATCCGATCGTCACACCTCGACGATCTCGACCAGTGAACCGTCGGGTTCGAACAGCCCCGCGGCCAGGCGGCCGCCGCGGCCGCTGCCGGAATCCAGGGTCACGGCCATGCCTTCCAGCTGCAGCCCGCCGCCGGCGGGGTCATAGCCGCGGACGAGGCGATGGAAGCCGGCGAAGGGCTCGGTGATGCCGGCGAAGCTGCCGGCGGACCACCAGAAGGCATCGCCCTGGGCGGCCAGCGGGCGGCTGGGGTCGACCCCGGCGCTGACGAACAGGGCGCCATGGCCGTCGGGTGCGGCGCCCTCGGTGAAGGCGGCGCGGCGTAGCGCGGCATACAGGGCGTTGTGGCCCGGCGCCGTCCGCATCGCCTCGCGCAGCCCATTGGTCCAGCGGGTCAGCCGCACGGCGCCGTCACGCGCCGCGGCCATGCCGTCCTCGGCCCGGCCGCCATAGGCGCGCAGCGTCGGCTCGACCCCCTGGGACAGCATCCAGCGCAGCACGTCCTGCGGGTTCGGGGCGAATTGCAGCTGCAGCATCTTCTGCCACATCTCCTCCTGCGCCCCGCGCAGGAAGACGACATCCTCGGCCAGCATGCCGCGGCGGGAGATCAGCGCCCGCCGCACCGACAACACCTCCTCGACCAGGATGTGCAGCCGGTCGGAATGGCCGATCAGGTTGCCGAGATAGACCAGCCGGTCGCCGGGGGCGAAATGGGCCAGGACATGATCGTGCAGCGCGACCAGCCGGTCAACCGCGCCATGCACGGCACCGATGGCCCAGATCCGCCGTGGGCGGCCCAGCTGGGCAAATTTCTCCGATTCGCCCGTCACGTCGGGCTTGGTGTGTTGAGGTCGATCATGTTCCGCCGCATTTTAGCCTTTGGCTCTGGCGAGGCCAGCCCAATTCCCACACCCAACGTCCCAGCCCCGCGTCGTGATCCACGGTTTGTGACGAAGACGGCGTCCGGACATGAAAAAGGCGGCCCGAAGGCCGCCTTTTTCGGAAGCGATGGCGGTCAGGCCGCCTTCTTCAGCACCTGTTCCAAGCGCTGGGTCGCCTTGACCTCGTCGATCCGCTCGACCGCGGCCAGCTCCCGCGCCAGCCGTTCCAGCGCCGCCTGGTAGATCTGGCGTTCGCTGTAGGACTGCTCGGGCTGGTCGGTGGCGCGGTGCAGGTCGCGCACCACCTCGGCGATCGACACCGGGTCGCCGGAATTGATCTTGGCTTCGTATTCCTGGGCGCGGCGGCTCCACATCGTCCGGCGCACGCGGCTGCGGCCGGTCAGGGTCTCCAGCGCGGTCTTGATCCGGTCCTTCGACGACAGCTTGCGCAGGCCAGACTTCTTGGCTTTGCCGACAGGAACCTTGAGCGTCATCCGCTCCTTCTCGAAGCTGATGGCGTACAGCTGCACGGTCATGCCGCTGATGCTGTGCGTCTCCAGCGCCTCGATGCGGCCGACGCCATGCGCCGGGTACACGACGTAGTCGCCGACGTCGTACTCAAGTTCCTGAGCCATGTCTGCCAATGGAGTCACCCTCTGTGGTCGGACCCAGTGGGCGGAAGCCGCCTTGCGGCCACCGCCCTGCGCGCCTTCGCCGCGCCGCGACCACAATTCAATCTCTGCGCCGGAAGTTAAGACGCAGAAACCGATTCCGGCCCATCTGGCGAAGGGTCGGAAGTGGTCATCAGCACCGGGAATGTGGGGCGTACTATAATACGTTGCGCTTCCGATATGAAGGCCGAGCCCGCATTAGCATGACGCTTTTTTTGCAATGCTGGGCGGCGGACTCGGCGAATCGTTAATTGCCTTCGCCCGGAGTCGCGCTGAAATGCTCAGCAAATTTGTTTTCGACGTCCTTCCAAGCATCGGCGTCGGCCGGGGCGTCTTTCTTGCGGGTGATGTTCGGCCACAACGTGGCGTATTCCCGATTCAGCTCGCCCCATTTCTCGGCCGCCTCGGCCTCGGTGTCCGGCTTGATTGCCTCGGCCGGGCACTCAGGCTCGCACACACCGCAGTCGATGCACTCGTCCGGGTGGATGACCAGCATGTTCTCCCCCTCGTAGAAGCAATCGACGGGGCAGACTTCGACGCAATCCATGTACTTGCACTTGATGCAAGCTTCACCCACCACATAGGTCATACGCTACTCCGGCTCTCCTTCGACGACCGTCATGGTGCCATTTCGGGCAAGCACACGACGACGGGCAGCGCCGCTATCCGCATCCGTAACGAATAGAAGCGCCGCGACTCGCCGCATCAAGTTGGCTTCGAGATCGTCGATCTTACCATCCGCCAGGATCACATCCCACAGCATTTCCACAATGCGGATGCGCGCCGGCTCGTCGCAGTGTTCGCGAATCGTGTGGGTCAGGGCGTGCCAGGACACGGCGCCGGCGCTCGCCACCTCGGCCTCGGTGCCCAGCTGCGCCGCCTCGAACGGCCCGAGTCGGAAGCGCCAGGCCAGCAGGGCCTGGATGCGCTCGCGCTCGGCCGCATCCAGCGTGTCGTCGACGCGGGCGGCTTCCATCAGCAGGGCGGCGACGGCGTGGCGCAGCGCGGTGTCGTCCTGCACCCGCGGGGCCCCGCCGCGGGCCCAATCGAAAATGTGAGTCAACATGGCGCAGATCTAGTCGCTGTCCTGCAGTCTTTGAAGGGCCCTGCGATCGCGCTTGTCCGGGCGGGGGCCGGCCTCGGGCAGTGCTTCCTCCGGCGTCGGCGGCTGCAGGTCGCGGTACAGCAGCTGCGCTTCGCTGGCCGGGCCGCGCCGTTCGGCCAGCGCCAGCACCTCGATCACGCGGATGTGGCGGCCCTGGATGAAGGTCAGCACCTGGCCGGGGCGGATTGCCGCATGGGCCTTCTGGGTCGGCGTGCCGTCGATGCGCACGGCCCCGGTGGCGCAGATCTTGGCCGCCAGGCTGCGCGTCTTGAAGAAGCGCGCATGCCACAGCCACTTGTCCAGCCGCGGCCGTTCGGTGTCGTGGTCGTGATCGCCTCGATCAGCCATCGCGGCGGCCCAGCAGGGCAAGCTTGGCAAAGGGGTTGTCCGCCGCCACCGCGGCCGGGCGCCGGGCCTGCGGCCGTCGCAGCTTCACCGGAACATAGCTCACGCGTCCCTCGTCATCCTGGGTCGGCCGGTATCCGGCCGCCTGCAGGATAGCCGGGATTTCGGCGGCGGTGCAGCCGACGATCGGGGCCAGCGTCGGGTCGGCGGTCAGGCCGCCCTGGCGCCGCCTGGATTCGGCGGCGTCGCGCAGTGCGTCGATCCGGTCCAGCCGGACCCGGCGCGGGCCGAAGGGGACGAAGCCGGCCAGGTCGAGCGCCGCCGCATCATCGCCGTCGCCTGCCGCTACCGAGACCCGGCCCGGGGCGGGCAGGGCGACCGGCAATGGCCGGCCGGCGGCGACGGCGCCCAGCATCGCCCGCAGGGCGGTGGGGCGTGGCTTCAGCATCGGCGCGAGATAGACATGGCCCGGGCCGAAGCGCAGGCCGAAGCCGGCCAGCTGGCGGCGATCCACCGGCGTCAGCGTGGCCAGCAGGCCGTCCAGCACATGCCGCGGCCGCAGCCCCAGCCCTTCGACCAGCTGGAAGGCGATGCCGCGGGCCGGGCCGCTCAGCGCCGCGTCGCGCAGCCGCAGCAGCGGCTGCAGCTCACGGGTGATGTGGCCGGCCAGGAAGCGCACCAGCCGGTCCGCCACCCGGTCGCGGCCGGCGCCGTCCAGCAGGTCGGTCTCGCGCACCCGGACGCCGGGGGCCAGCGGCGACGGCCCGGCGGCGATGCGGCCGACCGGCACGCCCTGCCAGGACAGCACGCCGTCGGCGGCCAGGCCGAATTCGCTGTCCGGCGCCGCGTCTAGCCGGCCGACCCGGCCGGCCACCTCGTCCTTCAGCGCCCGCCGGGCGGCACTGCTGATCGCCTTCAGGTCGTCATCGCCGATGGTCGGGTCGGGGGTGAAGGCGAAACCCTCGATGATGCCGACATGCTCGCCCTCGACCAGCACCTCGCCCTGGGCGTTGATCGCGGCCAGCAGTTCCATGCCCGACTTCATCGACCGGACCAGCAGCGCGGCGCGGCGGTCGACGAAGCGCTGGGTCAGCCGTTCGTGCAGCGCGTCGGACAGGCTGTCCTCCACGGCGCGCGTGCGCTCCTGCCAATGCGCCGCGTCGTCGGTCCAGCCGTTGCGGTTGGCGATGTAGGTCCAGGTCCGGACATGGGCGATGCGGGCGACCAGGGCGTCGATGTCGCCCTCGGTGTGCTCCAGCCGGGACACCTGCTTCGCCACCCAGTCGGTATCAAGCCGGCCGGTCGGCCCGGTCAGCTGGCGGAAGATCTGGGCCTGGATCCGGGTGTGGGCGTCGGACAGCACCTTGCGGAAATCCGGGATCTGGCAGATGTCCCACAGCAGGCGCACCGCCGCCGGGTTGGTCGCCGTGCGCATCAGCTCGGTGTCGCGCATCAGCACGCCGAGCGACAGATGGTCGTCGGCCTCGACCGTGCGCCGCAGTTCCGGCCGCGTCGCATGGCGCTCAAGGCTGCGCAGCAGTCCCAGGGGGCTGCGGAAATCGAGGACGGTGTTGCGCCACATCACCGTCTGCAGCGGGTCGAAGCGGTGGTTCTCGACCCGCTCGACCAGCTCCTCGTCCAGCGGCCCGGCCTGGTCGGTGGTGCCGAAGGTGCCGTTGGTCATGTGTCGCCCGGCGCGGCCGGCGATCTGCGCGATCTCGGTGGCATACAGGCGGCGCGGGAAGCGGCCGTCGAACTTGGTCAGCCGGGCGAAGGCGACATGGTCGATGTCCATGTTCAGCCCCATGCCGATGGCATCGGTGGCGACGAGGTAGTCGACCTCGCCGGACTGGTACAGCCCGACCTGGGCGTTGCGGGTGCGCGGGCTCAGCGCCCCCAGCACCACGGCGGTGCCGCCGCGCTGGCGGCGCAGCAGCTCGGCGATCTCATAGACGTCGCTGGCCGAGAACACGACGATGGCGCTGCGTTCCGGCAGCCGGGTCAGCTTGCGCGAGCCGTTGTAGGTCAGCTCCGAGAAGCGCGGGCGGCTGACGAACTCCGCCTCCGGCACCAGCTTGCGGATCAGCGGCCGGATCGTCTCCGACCCCATCACCATGGTCTCGGCATGGCCGCGGGCGTTCAGCAGCCGGTCGGTGAAGACGTGGCCGCGCTCCGGGTCGGCGCAGAGCTGGATCTCGTCGATGCCGACGAAGGCGACCGGGCGGTCCAGCGGCATGCTCTCGACCGTGCACAGGAACCAGCGCGCGCCGGGCGGGATGATCTTCTCTTCGCCGGTCACCAAAGCGACATGCGCTCGTCCCTTGATTGCCACGATCCGGTCGTAGTTCTCACGGGCGAGCAGCCGGAGCGGGAAGCCGATCATGCCGCTCGCATGGCCGAGCATGCGTTCGATGGCGAGATGGGTCTTTCCGGTGTTGGTCGGGCCGAGCACGGCCGTGAAGCGCGGTCGATCACCAGCGAGGGACATAAGCGACAATTGAACGCTGCAAGGCACTAATGCAAGACTGCCGGCCGCAAGCGGCGCGGTCAGGTCCTTCAGTCGCAGCTTATTCCGGCCGGCGCGCCCCTGGGCCTCCGCCCGATTTGACGGAGAGAATCACGATGCGGAATTTCAATCTCCTCGCCGGCGGTATTGCCGCCTGGGTCATCTGCATGCCCTTCGCGGCCAACGCCCAGGCCACGCAGGAGGGTGCCGACAAGATCCGCCTCGGCCTGAAGGAATGGATCGCCAGCCATCTCAGCCCGGCCGACAAGTCGGTGGTGTTCAACTTCCAGGGGCCGATCACGGTCGAGCCGCAGGGCAAATCCTACAAGGCAGTGATCCCGAAGTCGGAGATCGCGTTCTCGGGCGATGACCAGGTCAAGCTGCCGCTCGACGCGATCGAGCTGGTGCTGACGCCGACCGACAATGGCTGGCTGGACACGGTCGCCACCATCCCGTCGCATTACCGGCCGGAAGACAAGGACGGCAAGGGCATCGACGTCACCATCGGGTCGCAGTCGTTGCACGGCGTATTCGCGCCGCAATACCAGACCTTCATGGCGCTCGACAGCTCGCTGGGCGGGATCGTGGCCCACTCGCTCGACCCGAAGGAGGCGAAGGGCGCCTTCAAGCTCGGCGGCATCGCGATCAAGGGCGACAGCCAGGAGACGGGCAAGGACACCTATGACAGCACCGGCACGGTGACGCTGTCCGACGGCTCCTTCGTCGACGAGACCGGGGCGCAGGTGGTCCAGCTCGATTCGGCGACGCTTGAGGGCAAGGTGACGGCGGCCAAGCTGCTGGCGCTGTACGCGTTCAGCAAGAAGCTCGAGGCGCTGCAGAAGACCTACCCCGACACCAGCGACCCGGAGCAGTCGAAGAAGCTGACGGCCGAGCTGGGCAAGACCTTCGCCAGCACGCCGAACCTGTTCGACGATTTCGGCTTCACCTACGGGCTGAAGGGGCTGACGGTCACCCCGCCGGCCGGTGAGGGCGACGGCGTCAACAAGGTGTCGATCGACCAGCTCGATTTCGGCATCGGCCTGACCGGCCTGGCCAAGGATGCCTCGACCTTCCACATCACCTTAGACCTGGCCAAGCTCGGCATCGACCCGCTGCCGGAATTCGGCCAGTTCATCCCGCACACCGCGACGATCGACCTGGCGCTGACCGGACTGCCGAACGACGCGCTGCTGCAGGCACTCAGCAGCATGCTCGACGCTTCCGGCACGCTCGGCCCCGACCAGGCCGGGCAGATCGCCGGCGCGCAGCTGATGCAGGCGCTGCTGAGCAGCAACGGCGCGATCGAGATCCGGTCGGTGAAGGCGGAATCGCCGCTGACCAGCATCGACCTGACCGGCGTGGTGAAGCCGGACCAGAAGGCGCCGCTGATGGCCACAGGCGATGCCAAGCTGGTGGTGACCGGGCTGGAGGATGCGCTGGAGGCGGTGAAGGCCGCGCCGGACGGGCAGGAGATCGCGCAGGGCCTGACCGTGCTGCAGACCATGGGGGCGCAGGACACGGTCGATGGCAAGCCGGCCCGCATCTACAAGCTGTCTGTCAGCGAGAAGGGCGACGTGCTGCTGAACGGCACCGACCTCAAGCCGCTGCTGGGCATGCATTGATGCGACTGGCCGGTCTATAATCGGCCGGCGCGACGATTTGAGTTGGAACGCCCGCCGTCGGCGGGCGTTCGTTTTCCCGGTGATGGGCGACGGTTCAATCCGGTTGAGGACACGAAGCATGACGCGTTCGATCTGCATTCTGCTCGGCACGGTGCCGCTCTGGCTTGCCGGCAGCGCCTTCGCCCAGGCCACGCCGGATGGCGCCGCAGCCCTGCGCGACGGCATGACCGAGATGCTGAAGCCGATCCTGTCGGCCCAGGTGCAGGGCAAGCCGGTGTTTTCCGGTCCGATCACGGTCGACCCGGCCGGCGCCGGCTACACGGTGGTGTTCCCGGCCACCGATGTGGTCCTGACGGTCTCGCCGAAGACCGGGCCGAAGACGGTCACCGCCCATTGCGACGCCCAGACCTATCGCGCGACCCCGACCGGCAGCGCCAGCTACCGGCTGGACTCGGACCAGCCGGTCAGTTGCGTGGCCCAGGTCCCGGGCGAACCGCAGATCACCCTGGCCACCCAGACCCTGCAGGTGCAGATGGTCTTCGATCTCGACCAGAAGCTGTTCACCGACAGCAAATGGCAGGTCGGCGGCCTCAGCGTCGCCCAGGACGGCAAGGCGAAGCTGCTGACGGTTGATCGCCTGGTCGGCGACCTCGCCTTCACGCCGACGGCGGATGCGGCCCTGCACGACGTCAGCTTCCGGATGGAAGGCACCGGGTTCAACGGGTTCGACACCACGGGCGCGCAGCGCGTCTCGCTCGGCGACTTGGTCTATGAAGGCCGCATCGCCGGCCAGAATGTGCCGTTGTTCTTCTCCGCCTATGGCGAGGTGATCCAGGCCTACGCCAAGATGCTCGACACCATGGGCGTGGCCGACGAGAAGCAGATGCAGCAGCTTCCGGCCGAGACCATGCGGACGATGGCCGGCGTCATGCGGCATGTGATGGCGGCCTATGGCGACTCGTTCGACGTCACCGCCACCCTGAACGACCTGCGGGTGAATGCGCCCGATGTGCAGGTGACGCTCGATTCGCTGCGCCTCGGCGAAGGCTATACCGGTGGTTCCGCGGCCAAGGGCGGCGGCACGATGTCGATGGAGATGGCCGGGCTGGCGCTGGCACCGAAGCCGCCCTTCGCGCAATGGATCCCGGCCGATGCGACGATCGACCTGCAGGCCAGCAACATTCCCTGGGCGGAGTTCGGCGATGCCTATTTCGCGATGATCGAGGCCACCGCCGATCAGGCAACGAACCCGGCGATGGCCAAGGAGAAGACCGCGCAGGCCATGGCCCAGATCGGCGATGTGCTGCGCCGGGCCGGCAGCCGGCTGGATATCACCACCTTCCACATCCAGGCGCCGGATGCCGTGATCAATCTCGGCGGCGCGGTGCAGGGCGATGCGGCGGCGGCGCATGGCCTGACCGCGAACCTCAAGCTGCGCTTCACCAATCTCGACGGCGTCATCCACTTCCTGCAGTCCCAGCCCGGCGGCGCCCAACTGGCCTCCGGCCTGACCGTGTTCCAGGTGCTGGGCCACCAGGCGACGACCGATGCCGGCAAGCCCGCCCGCGACTATGAGTTCGTGGTCGATGCCGGCGGCAAGATCCTGCTCAACGGCACGGATCTCAGCACCCTGATGCCGAAGAAGTGATGCGAGAGCCCTGTCGGGTCTGCGCCGTGAGGAGTTGAGGATATGGGCCGTCTCGTCTCGATTGGGCTCGGCCCGCTGGTGCTGGGCACCGCGCCGCTGTGGCTGGCCGGCTCCGCCTTCGCCCAGGCGACGCCAGAGGGGGCGGCCGCGCTGCAGCAGGCCCTCACGGGCCTGTACGCGCCGCTGGCGGGCCAGGGCAGCGGCATGCTCAAGGGCGGCTGGACGGTGGAACCGGACGGCGCCGCCTACCGCCTGACCATGCCGGCGATCGCCTCGTCCTCGACCCAGGCGATGCCGGACGGCACCGTCATGACGGTGGACTCGCATTGCGAGGCCACCGGCGGCACCGCCACGCCGGTGTCGGACGCCCCGGGCGGTGTCTACCGCTTGCGCCTGGACACGCCGCTCGATTGCCGCTTCACGGCCCCGGCGGCCGGGATCGACCTGCATCTCGCCACCCGCAGCCGGGTCGACGAATTCACCTTCGACACCGGCCACACCGTGTTCAGCCAGTTCGCGCAGCATTGGGAAGGCCTGACCGGCACCGCGGCCGACGGCGCCCAGCTGTTCGCCGTCGACAAGATCACTGGCACCGGCGACGGCACGCCCGGGACGGCGCCGGGCCATCAGAGCATCGACTACCATGTCTCGGCCGAAGGGCTGCATGGCGGCGATGCGGTGGGGCGGGTGCAGGTCTCGGCCGCGCGGCTCCATCTCGACGCCACGCTGAAGGATCTCAACCTGCCGGGCATCTTCACCGCGCTGGGCAACATGGTAGCGGCGCAGCGGGCCCTGGCGGCGACGCCCGGCCGCCAGCCCTCGCCGGCGGACCAGAAGAAGGTGATGGCGCAGGTCGGCGCCCTCTATGCCGCCTATGGCGAACAGGTCGATACCGGCTTCTCCATCGACCAGCTGCAGGTGAAGGCCCCCGGGCTGCAGGTCGCGCTGGACCGGTTCGAGGCGGGCTTCGGCTATGACGGCATCGGCGGCGACAACGGCCATGGCCGGCTGTCGCTGGAGATGGGCGGCCTGGCGATCACGCCGCCGTCGCCCTATGCCGACTGGATCCCAAGCGACGGCCGCATCGACCTCGCCGCCAGCAATATCCCATACCAGTCGCTGTTCAAGCTGATGGGCAAGCAGGCCATCGGCGCGATGTCGGCCTCGCCGGATGCGACCCAGGCCCAGTTCAAGGCGATGGGCCGGCTGCTGCAGAAGGCGGGCGCCGGCCTCGACATCCACCATTTCCACCTGGTCTCCCCGAAATCGGTGTTCGACCTGACCGGCAGCGTCCTGGCCAATGGCCACGCCGCCTATGGCGCAACCGGCAGCGGCCTGCTGCGTCTGGTCGGCCTGGACGCGCTGGTCGGGTTCCTGCAGCAGGAGAAGACGACGGCCCAGCTGGCCGGCGGCATCTCGATGCTGCAGATGATGGGGCGCGAGACCACTGGGGATGACGGCCATTCCGCGCGCAACTACGACATCTCGGTCGACGCGGCCGGCAAGATTCTGGTCAACGGCAACGATCTCGAAAGCATCGTGCCGAAGTCGAAGTAAGGGCTGTGCCTTCGGGGGAGGGGACGACATGCGCGGCAACCTGCCGGTGCTCCTGGCGGGCACCGTTCCGCTCTGGCTCGCCGGCGCGGCCTGGGCCCAGGCCACGGCGGACGGGGCCGCGGCGCTGCAGCGCGGGCTGACCGCGATCACGGCACCGCTCGCCGGCACCGGGCTGGACGGCGACGCCCGCTGGAGCGGGGATTGGGTGGTCGAACCGGACGGTGCCGGCTATCGGGTCACCTGGCCGGCCCTCTCGGGATCCCTGACGGGCGGCAGCATGGCCGATGCCCGCATGGCGCTCTTCCACTGCGCGCCGGACCATAGCGTGGCCACCTTGGTGTCGGACGGCGTCTACCGCCTGCACAGCGACAGGCCCTCCGACTGCATGCTGACCGCTGGTGACGGCGGCCGGTCCTATCGCTTCACCAGCCGGACCCGCAGCGAGGACAACACCGTCGACCTGGCACAGGCCGCCTTCACCGACTGGTCCTCGACGGAAGAGGGGGCGTCGGTCCAGGCCGCGGACGGCCAGGGCGGGCCGCTCTTTTCCCTCGATCGATCGACATCGTCGGGCCGGGGCTCGCCCAGCGGCCAGCCCGGCCGGCGCAATCTCGTCATCCGCAGCAAAACCGAAAATCTGCGCTTCCTGGGGGCCGACGGCAGCGAGCGCTTCACCGCGTCCCGGGTCGTCCGCGAAAGCCACCTGTTCGACTATGGCTTCGACGGCGTGGTGAAGCGATATGCCGGGCTGATGCGGATGATGGATCTGTCGGAAGCGCAGCAGCGCGATCCCGCATCGCCGGACATCCTGGGACAGGCGCTGCTGGCGATGGCCCAGGATATCGGCAGCTATGGCGACCGGATCCAGTCCAAGGCGACCTATTTCGATTATCGCCTACGCAGCGCCGGGGCCACCGCTCGCCTGTCGACCTTCAGCCTCGACTTCGAGGCCCGGGGCATCGGCGGTGACGCCGGCAGCGGCCGTGTCACGCTGGGACTGTCGGGCGTCTCGCTCGACCCCGCGCCACCCTCCAAAGACTGGCTTCCGCGCAACATCGCGGTCACGGTGACCGGAACGGACATACCCTTCCAATCCCTGCTGCAGGCGATCGAGGCGAAGACGGGGCCGGCGACCGGGATCGGGCCGCGCCTGATCGCTGTGCTCGGCCGCTCCGGCAGCCGTTTCGAGATCAAGGCAGCGCATCTGGACACGGCGAAGGCCTCGGCCGATCTCAACGGCACGATCCAGGCCGATGCCGGCGCGGCCCATGGCGCGACCGGGGCGGTAACGGTGCGGCTGACCGGGCTGGAGCCGCTGGCGGCGTTCCTGCGGTCGCAGCCGCAGACGGCCAAGGCGGCGGATCGGGTGACCGCGATCGAACTGCTCGGCCGCGCCGTCACCCTGGACGATGGCGGTGCGGGGCGGGATTACGACATCGTCATGGACGCGTCGCCGGTGCTCCTGGTCAACGGCGTCGATCCCGCCACAATTCTGCGCGATATGAAGCCATAGACTCCCTCCGGTCGACGGGCCGGCCGCCGACGGCGCCAGAAACGGCCAGAAACGGACAGATGATGCATCGCTTTGCTCTCACCCTCCTTGGCACCACCCTGCTGGCCGGTCCTTTCTGTGTAGCGGCCCCCGCCTTCGCCCAGGCGACACCCGAGGGCGCCGCTGCGCTGCAGCGGGGGCTGGCGGCGATCCTGACCCCGGGTCTAGATGCCGTCGGCATCGGCCAGCCGGTCTATGAAGGGCAGTGGACGGTCGAGCCGGCGGGGCAGGGCTACCAGGTCACCGGCCCGGCCCTGGTGCTGGCGCTGCGCGCCGATGAGGGGGACCGCAAGCGGCTGGTCCGGATCCACTGCGAGGGCGAGCATTATACCGCGACACCGGCCGGAACGACCTGGCGGCTGCATGGCGACACCCCGGTCCTGTGCGACATCAGGCCGAGTGGCGGCGAAGCGCCGGTGACGGTCACCAGCCACAGCCGCAGCGTCGACATGACCCTCGACCTCGACCAGTCGCTGCTGCTCGACCTGGCCGACCAGTCGGACGGCATCGTGGTTGCCGCGGGCGGGGCGCAGCCCCTTGCGCTCGACCGGCTGCGCCTGACCGCCGCGACCACGCCGCGGGCCGGGTCCGCGCATCAGGATCTGGCGGTCCAGGTCGAGGCCGAGGGCCTGCACGCCGGCGATGGCGCCGAGGTGAACATCGGCCTGGACCAGGCCCGCTACAGCGTGAAGCTGGAGGATGTCGACGCCGCGGCCCTGCGCGAGCGGGTGTGGCGGCTGCTGGCCTTCGCCCTGGACGCTGCCCAGTGCGACCCGAAGGCGCCGCCGCGGCCGAATGTCGAGCGCAAGGTGGAGACGCTGCTGCGCCAGGCCATGGCCGAGGCCGGCAGCGGGGGGCAGACCGAGTGGGTGCTGACCGGCCTGCATGGCAAGGCACCGGATGTCATCACCGACCTCGAGTCGCTGACGATCACATCCGGCTATCACGGGCTGGATATCAACGCCCCGGGCCCCGGCCTCGGTGCCGCCGTGACCGTGGAGCTGAAGGGTCTGAAGGCCGCCGCGCCGCCGAATGCGCCGGCCCGGGACCAGCCGGATATCGCGATCGGCCGGCTGCGGCTGGCCGGCGCGCTGGAGCCTGCCCCGGCCGGGACCGCCGGCAGCAGCCTGAGCTACGGCGTCGATCTCGACGGCCTCGCGGTCAAGGTGGCGGATGAGGATGTCGATGTCGGTCTGGCGAACGGCCACTATGCCGGCCGGCTGGACGGCGTCGACGTCGCCGGCATCGTCGACACGATGCAGATGATGCAGGGGATGATCGCCCGCCATCCCACCGGGGAGCCGCCGCCGGAGGAGCTCGACGCGCTGTTCGGGCAGGCGACGAAGCTCATGGCCGGCCTGTCCGGCGCCCAGCTCGATATGGGCCTCGGCGGCCTGCATGTTACCGCGCCGGATGTCGTCACCGACCTCGACTCGCTGACGATCGCCTCCGGCTTTCACGGGCTTGATATCAACGCCCCGGGCTCTGGCCTCGGCGCCGCCGTGACCGTGGCGCTGAAGGGCCTGAAGGTCGGCGCGCCGCCGAATGCGCCGGCCGCGGACCAGCCGGATGTGGCGATCGGCGGGCTGCGGCTGGCCGGCACGCTGGCACCCACCCCGGCCGGGACGGGCAGCAGCCTGAGTTACGGCGCCGATCTCGACGGCCTCGCCGTCAAGGTGGCGGAGGAGGGGGTCGATGTCGGCCTGGCGAGCGGCCATTACGCCGGCCAGCTGGATGGGGTCAACGTCGCCGCCATCGTCGATACGGCGCAGATGATCCAGGGGATGATCGCCCGCCATCCCACCGGGGAGCCCTCGCCGGTGGAGTTCGACGAACTGCTCGGCCAGGCGATGAAGGTCGTGACCGGCCTGTCCGGCTACAAGGTCGATGTCGGCTTCGACGGCCTGCACGTCGCCGCGCCGGATGTGAAGGTCGCCTTCGATCATGCCGGCTTCGGCGAATCCTATCAGGGGCTGGATCGCGACAACGGCACCGGCCAGGTCACCGCCAGCCTCAAGGCCCTGGCGATCGACCCGCCGCCGCCGCTGGCCGATTGGATCCCGCGGAATGGCGACATCGTGCTGTCGCTGAAGGACGTGCCGTACCGGTCGATCATCGCCGCGCTGTGGTCCGGCGTCGTCGACACGATCGCCTCGGGCAAGTCCGGCGAGGAGAGCGAGCTGGCCTTCGCCAAGGCGATGGGCGGGGTGCTCGGCAAGTCCGACGCCAGCCTGACCGTCGACACCTTCCACATCACGGCGCCGCAGGGTGCGATCCATCTCGGCGGCGCGGTCCAGGCGAATCCGCGGGGGACCTATGGCGTGACCGGGAAGGGCACGCTGCGCCTGGCCGGCTTCGACGCCCTGATCAAGGCGCTGCAGGCGCAGCCGGGCGAGGATGGGGCGGGGACGGCGGCCGGCCTGACCATGTTCCAGATGCTGGGCCGCCAGGCCACGGCCGAGGATGGCCTGGCCGCGCGCGACTACGACATCGTGGTCGACCTCAGCGGCAAGATGCTGGTCAACGGCAGCGATTTCAGCAGCTTCGTCCCCAATTAATCCGGCGCAGGCGAGCACTGTGGCGGCACGGGGTTGCGTGCCGCCGCCGGTTTGCCCATATCGGGCGGCAACGACGAAAAACACTCCGGGACCCCGAGATGGATGATCCGAAGACCGACGAGACCCTGTCCTTCCAGGCCGAAGTCAGCCGCCTCCTCGAGATCGTCGCGCATTCGCTGTACAGCCAGAAGGAGGTGTTCCTCCGCGAGCTGATCTCGAATGCGTCCGACGCCTGCGACCGGCTGCGCTATGCCGCGATCACGACGCCCGATCTGTCGGCCGGCGATGCCGATTACCGCATCACCCTGGCGGTCGACCGCGAAGCCCGCACCCTGACCGTGGCCGACAACGGCATCGGCATGGGGCGCGAGGATCTGGTCGGCAATCTCGGCACCATCGCCCGCTCCGGCACCAAGGCCTTCCTCGACACGCTGTCGGGCGACGCCAAGAAGGACGTCGGCCTGATCGGCCAGTTCGGCGTCGGCTTCTATTCCGCCTTCATGGTGTCGCGCGAGGTCGAGGTGTTCTCCCGCCGCGCCGGGGAAGAACAGGGCTGGCGCTGGGTCTCCGACGGCAAGGGCAGCTTCACCATCAGCCCGGCCGACGACGTCGCCCGCGGCACCCGCATCGTTATGCACCTGTCCGAGGGCGAGGACGAGTTCCTGGAGCCGTTGCGGCTGCGCCAGATCGTCAAGACCCACTCCGACCACATCGCCATCCCGATCGTGCTGGTGGAGGCCGAGGGCAAGCAGGAGACGCTGAACCGCGCCTCGGCGCTGTGGACCCGGTCGAAGTCCGAGATCACACCGGAGCAGTACAAGGAGTTCTACCACCACGCCGCCCACGCCTTCGACGAGCCGTGGCTGACCGTGCACTGGAAGGCGGAAGGGGCGATCGAATACGCCTCGCTGCTGTTCGTGCCGACCAGCCCGCCCTTCGATTTGTGGGAGCCGGACCGCAAGCACCGGGTCAAGCTGTATGTCCGCCGCGTCTTTGTGACCGAGGCGGCGGAAGGCCTGATCCCGCCCTATCTGCGCTTCCTGCGCGGCGTGATCGACAGCGAGGATTTGCCGCTCAACGTCAGCCGCGAATTGCTGCAGTCGAACCCGACGGTCACCAAGATCCGCCAGGGCGTCACCAAGAAGGTGCTGGCCGAGCTGAACCGCAAGGCCAAGGACGACCCGGCCGCCTATGCCACCTTCTGGGCCGCCTTCGGCGCGGTGATGAAGGAAGGGCTGTACGAGGACCGCGACCAGCGCGACGCGCTGCTGCCGCTGATGCGCTTCCGCTCCACCAAGGGCGATGAGCTGGTCAGCCTGGAGGAGTATGTCGGCCGGATGCGGCCGGGCCAGGACGAGATCTGGTACATCACCGGTGACGATGCCGCGGCGCTGGCCCGCTCCCCCCAGCTCGAAGGCTTCCGGGCCCGCGAGATCGAGGTGCTGCTGCTGACCGACCCGGTCGACGAATTCGCGGTGCCGTCGCTTGGCGACTTCCAGGGCAAGGCGTTCAAATCCGCCACCCGCGGCGGTGCTGACCTGTCGAAGGTCGAGACCCCGGCCGAGGCGCCGAAGTCCGAGGCGGACGGCGAGGGGCTGGACAGCCTGATCGCGGCCCTGAAGCTGGCGCTGACCGACGAGATCAAGGATGTCCGCGTGTCGCAGCGCCTGACCGACAGCGCCGTCTGCCTGGTCGCGGATGAGGGCGACACCGACCTGCATCTCGAGCGGCTGCTGAAGCAGCACCGCCGGGTCGAGAACGGCGCCAAGCGCATCCTCGAGGTCAATCCCGGCCATCCCTTGATCCGCCGCCTGGCTGAACGGGCGACCGCCGGCGATGCCGGGCTGGAGGATTGCGCCTTCCTGCTGCTCGACCAGGCCCGCATCGTCGAGGGTGAAAAGCTGCCCGACCCGGCCGCCTTCTCCCGCCGCCTGTCCGAAGCCCTGGTCCGCGGCCTGGCGGCCTGAGGGCGGCTGGCCTCCTTTCTATTCTTCCCCTTGCGGGAGGGGGCAGGGGGAGGGGTCTGCGCGCGTCCGCGCGCGAACAGGCAAAGGGCAGCGG
>NZ_JBYRFX010001048.1:0-9573 GCF_057815775.1 Inquilinus sp. | reverse complement strand
TCGGACATGGCGAGCGCTCCGAGATGCTCGCCGGAGATGAGCTTCGGCAGGTAGCGGCGCTTCTGCTCCTCGGTGCCGTTGCGGCGGATCTGGTTGACGCAGAGATTCGAATGGGCGCCGTAGGACAGGCCGACCGAGGCGGAGGCGCGGGAGATCTCCTCCATCGCCACCATGTGCTCGAGATAGCCCATGCCGGCGCCGCCATACTCCTCCTCGACCGTGACGCCGAGGACGCCGAGGTCGCCCATCTTGCGCCAGAGGTCCATCGGGAACTGGTTGTCGCGGTCGATATCGGCGGCGCGCGGCGCGATTTCGGCATCGGCGAAGCTGCGGACCGAATCGCGCAGCATGTCGGCGGTCTCGCCGAGCATGAAGTCGAGGCCTTGCGGCGCATTGGGAATCATGGCGGGCATCGCTCCCCGTGGCGGTGTTTGCCGGCACTGTAGCGCAGCCCGCGCAACAAAAGAAAAGCCGCGCGATGCCGAGCGGCCGGCCGAGACCCGCGCCGGCAAGCGCAGCGAGATTGCGATTGCATTGCCCTGAGAGTCAGGGCGGAATCGCAATGATCTTGCCAGAACGGCTGGACAGGGGCGGGGATCGCCCCTTACAACCCTGAGTATTCATGACGGGCTATGCACTGCAATTGCGCAGTGGCCCCCGATCCGGTGATGGAGGGCTTGTTGACTATGGAAACCACAGGCATTAGCGAAGCCGAGCTGCGCGACGCGCTGAAGAAGCTGGCTGTGGCGAGCGATCTGCGATTCGGCCAGGTCGTCGGGCTGGCGGCCCTGGTGGCGCTGCTGCCGGGCGTCGAATCGGTCGACATCGAGAAGCTTGAAGACGTGGTGGAGCGGCTGACGCGCGGCGTGCCGGGCGGCCAGAACCTGAAGGTTCCGGCGGTCAACATCGCCCGCAACGTCATCACCGTCGCCGCCGAGGCCAAGAGCGCCGGCACCGCCTGAGCCGGCAGAAGTCCCGTCCCCCGTCGTCGCCGACCCGGCGGCGGCGGGGCTGACGCGGCTCAGAGCAGGACGAGCGCTGCCAGGCCGAGGAAGGCGAAGAAGCCGACCACGTCGGTCACCGTGGTCAGGAACACCGCGCTCGAGATCGCCGGATCGACCCCGAAGCGCCGCAGCGCCAACGGGATCACGGTGCCGGAGAAGGCGGCGGCCAGCAGGTTGATGATCATCGCCGCGCCGATCACGCCGGCAAGCCGCACATCCGAGAACCAGACCCAGACCACCCCGCCGGCGATGGCTGCGAACAGCAGGCCGTTGATCCCGCCGACCAGCACCTCTTTCCACATCACGCGAACGGCGTTGTTGTCGGTCAGTTCGCGCATCGCCAGCGCCCGCACCGCGACGGTCAGCGTCTGGGTGCCGGCATTGCCGCCCATCGAGGCGACGATCGGCATCAGCACGGCCAGGGCCGCCATCTTGGCGATGGTGTCCTCGAACAGGCCGATCACGCTGGAGGCGAGCACCGCCGTGAACAGATTGACGAATAGCCAGGAAAAGCGCGAGCGGGTGGTGGCGGCGACGTCGCGATAGAGGTCGCTCTGCTCGCCGATGCCGCCGAGGCGGAAGATGTCCTGCTCTGCCTCCTCGTCGATGACGTCGACCACGTCGTCGAGGGTGACGACGCCGAGCAGCTTGCCGTTCTGGTCGACCACCGGCGCCGAGACCATGCCGTAGCGGCGGAACAGCAGCGCCACCTCCTCCTGGTCCGTTTCCGCCTGGATCGGGTGGATGTCCTCGAGCCCGAGATCGGCCAGCTTGGCCGGCCGGCGGCCGCGCAGGAAGCGCGACAGCGGCAGCTGGCCGCTCGGCTTGCCGTGCACGTCGACCAGGAACAGGCTGTAGAACTCGTCCGGCAAATCCTCGTCGGCGCGCAGCCAGTCGATGGTCTTGCCCACGGTCCAGTAGTCCGGCACCGAGACCAGTTCGCGCTGCATCAGGCGGCCGGCCGAGTATTCCGGGAAGTCGAGCCCTTCGAGCAGGACCCGCCGTTCTTCCTCCGGCATGTTGGCGAGCACCGCGTGCCGCTCGCCCTCGTCCAGCGTCTCGATCAGGGCGAGGGCGTCGTCGGAATCCAGCTCCTGCACCGCGGCCGCGACGTCGCGCGGCCCGAGCAGGTCCAGCACCTCCTCACGGACATCCTCGTTCAGCCAGGTCAGCGCCTCGGCATCGGTGGTCAGCTGGACCCGGATCAGGCCGACGACGACGCGGCGGTCATCCGGGTGCAGCGCCTCGATCAGCCCCGCCAGGTCGGCGGAGTGGAGCGGCGCCAGCCGCTCCTCCACCTCGGCGAAACGATGATCGTCGAGCGCGCCCTCGATCTCCTGGACGAAGCCCGGCGGCAGGCCGTACTCCCGGGGTTCGGCGACCGCCGTTTCGCCGTCGGGCCCGGCTGTCACCTCAGACCGACAGGGCTTCGATCGCGAGATGCGATGCCTGGCGGGCATGGGTGTCGATCGGGCACACCGTCCCCGCCAGCTGGGCATCGACCGTCGCGATCGCGGTGACGTTGACGAGGCCGCGCACCGTGACCGACGGGGTCAGGATATGCGCCGGCCGGGCGACGCCCAGCAGCAGGGGTCCGATCGAGATCGCCTCGCCCAGCACCTTCAACATGTTGAAGGCGATGTTGGCGGCGTCGAGCGAGGGCAGGATCAGCAGGTTGGCGGTGCCGGACAGCGCGGCGTCGGCATGCATCTCGCCATCGACCTCGAGATCCGGCGCCTGTTCGCGGATCAGCGACAGGGCATGGCGCATCTTCACCGGCGACGGGCCGTCCATGGTGCCGAAGTTGGAATGCGACAGCAGCGCCGCCTTGGGCACGATGCCCAGGCGCCTGATCTCCTCCGCCGCCAGCAGCGTGGTCTCGGCGATCTGCTCCGGCGTCGGATTGGGGGTGACGTAGGTGTCGGCCAGGAAGAAGGTGCCGCGCGGCAGCACCAGCGCGCTCATCGCCGCCGGGGCGGTGACGCCGGGGCGCAGGCCGATGACGCTGAGCACGTCGCGCAGATGCGGCCGGTACGGGCCGATGCTGCCGCAGATCATGGCGTCGGCTTCCTGCTTCTGCACCATCAGCGCGGCGATCACCGTGCTGTTGGTGCGCACCACCGTGCGGGCCACGTCGGGCGAGACGCCGCGGCGGGCCAGCAGCTGGTGGTACAGGCGCCAATATTCGTTGTACCGGGGATCATCCTCGGGATCGACCAGCTCGACATCGCGGTCGAGCCGCAGCCGCAGGCCCAGCTTCTCGATCCGGCGCTCGACCACGCCGCGGCGGCCGATCAGGATCGGCTTGGCCAGATGGTCGTCCAGCACGACCTGGGCGGCGCGCAGCACGCGCTCGTCCTCGCCCTCGGCATAGACGATGCGCTTGGGTTCCGCCTTCGCCAGGTTGAACACCGGGCGCATCACCAGGCCGGAGCGGAAGACGAACTCCTCCAGCTTGCCGATATAGGCGTCGAAATCGGTGATCGGCCGGGTGGCCACGCCCGAATCCATCGCCGCCTTCGCCACCGCCGGCGCGATCTTGATGATCAGCCGCGGGTCGAACGGCTTCGGGATCAGGTATTCCGGGCCGAAGCTGAGCTGCTGGTCGCCATAGGCGTTGGCGACGATATCAGACCCTTCCTGCATCGCCAGGTCGGCGATGGCCTTCACCGCGGCGATCTTCATCGCCTCGTTGATCGCCGTCGCGCCGACGTCGAGCGCGCCGCGGAAGATGAAGGGAAAGCACAGGACGTTGTTGACCTGGTTCGGATAGTCCGACCGGCCGGTGGCCATCACCGCATCGGGGCGGATGGCCTTGACCTCCTCCGGCATGATCTCCGGCGTCGGGTTGGCCAGCGCCATGATGATCGGGCGGTCGGCCATGCTGGCGACCATCTCGCCGGTCAGCACGCGCGGGGCGGACAGGCCGAGGAAGATGTCGGCGCCGCCGATCACCTGGCCCAGCGTCCGCGCCTCGGTCTTGCGGGCATAGCGCTGCTTGCGCGGATCCATCAGCTCGTTGCGGCCGTCCCAGACCACGCCGACGACGTCGGAGACCCAGATGTTCTCCAGCGGCATCCCCATGTCGACCAGCAGGTCGAGGCAGGCCAGCGCCGCAGCGCCGGCGCCGGAGGCGACCAGCTTGACCGACTTCAGATCCTTGCCGACGACGCGCAGCCCGTTGGTGATGGCTGCGGCGACGATGATGGCGGTGCCGTGCTGGTCGTCATGGAAGACCGGGATGTTCATCCGGGCCCGGGCCTTCGATTCGACCTCGAAGCACTCCGGCGCCTTGATGTCCTCGAGATTGATGCCGCCGAAGGTCGGCTCCAGCGCGACGATGATGTCGACCAGCTTGTCCGGGTCGGTCTCGTTGACCTCGATGTCGAACACATCGATGCCGGCGAACTTCTTGAACAGGACGCCCTTGCCCTCCATCACCGGCTTGGCGGCGAGCGGGCCGATGTTGCCGAGGCCGAGCACCGCGGTGCCGTTGGTGATGACGGCGACCAGATTGGCCCGGCTGGTCATCTGCGACGCCTGGGCCGGGTCGGCCACGATCGCCTCGCACGCCGCGGCGACGCCGGGCGAAAAGGCCAGCGCCAGGTCGCGCTGGGTCGCCAGCGGCTTGGTCGGGGTGACCGCGATCTTTCCGGGCGTCGGCAGGCGGTGGTAGTCGAGCGCGGCTTCGCGCAGATCGCTGGACATTCGCGGGACCCGGAAAGCGTTTCTGGTCGTCCCGTTATAGGGAGCGTTCCGCCCGGGCGGAAGGGCCGCGACGGACGCAGCGGCCCGAAACGCGAAAGGCCCGCCGGTGAGGGCGGGCCTTGCGATAAATGGTGCGGTCGAGAAGACTCGAACTTCCACGGGGGTTAGCCCACAGCGACCTCAACGCTGCGCGTCTACCAATTCCGCCACGACCGCACTGCAGGCAGGACCAAGAGGCCCTTGCCTTCCGAGGTGCGGGGGGATTAGCAGATCGGATGCGCCCGATCAAGCAGCCCGATGAAATGATCGCGATTCCGTCTCCGGCCACCGCCGAAACCGCCCTCCGGGGCGGTCCGGGGCCGATCGCGCCCGACTGGCGATTCGACGACGGGGCCGTGCCCTACCCCGAGGCCCTGGCGGCAATGGAGGCCCGGGTCGCGGCGATTCGCGCCGGCACGGCACCGGAGCTGGTGTGGCTGCTGGAGCACCCGCCGCTCTACACCGCCGGCACCAGCGCCCATGACACCGACCTGCTGACCCCCGACCGCTTCCCGGTCTACCGCACCGGCCGCGGCGGCCAGTACACCTATCACGGGCCGGGACAGCGGGTCGGCTACGTCATGCTCGACCTGAAGCGGCGCAACCCGGATGTCCGCCACTACGTCCATTCTCTGGAGGAGTGGCTGATCCGCGCCCTGGCCCGGTTCCAGGTCAAGGGCGAACGGCGCGAGGGCCGGGTCGGCATCTGGGTCGAGCGCGACGGTGTCGAGAAGAAGATCGCGGCGATCGGCGTGCGCGTCCGGCAATGGGTGACCTTCCACGGCGTGGCGCTGAACGTCGACCCCGACCTGTCGCATTTCGCCGGCATCGTGCCCTGCGGCCTGGCCGAATACGGCGTCACCTCGCTGGTCGATCTCGGCCTGCCGGTGACGATGGACGATGTCGACCTGGCCCTGCGCGAGGCCTGGGACGAGGTGTTCGAGGGGTAGGTCTCAGAAGCCCTGGAGCAGGAAATCCAGGGCGTCGACGATCACCGAATGCTGGTCGGCCAGGGAGGCGACGACATCGCCCAGATCACTGACCGGAATGGCAGCCATTTCAGTCGGGACAAGAATATATTCATATCCGTCGACGGACAGGATCGGCTGCAATCGCTTCATGGGCTTTGCAGAATATGAATGAGCCAGAGCCATCGGAACGATGATTCGCGCCGGCAGATGATCATGAAATTCTGACTGCACATTCAGCGCAAAGACGCCATCGGCTCCTCGCAGCCGATGGACATCAAAACGCATCAGAAGCGCCGATACTTCGCCAAAAGGAGACCTTCGCGCGCCACTCGCTCATTGTAGCTCTCGATTGCCTCGGCGTTCTGTTCTTTCCAGAGTTCGCCTTCGCGGCGGCGCACGGCCTCGACGATGGCCTCCTCAGCGATCCGGGACACGTTCAGCCCGTGCTCTTTGGCCCGGCGAGTGGCCTCGACAGAGAGGTTGAGATTGGTCGGGCGGCGCAACGCCTGATCTAGGGTCTTGCTGCTATCAAGCTTGGACATGAACAAGTCTATGCGCAAGTTTATGCGCATGACAAGTGGCTAGCGAGCCGAACCAATCGCCGGGCCGAAGGGTCAAAACAACCGAAGCGTCTTCAAGCTCAAGCCTTCCCGCTCGACCCACTCGTTGTGGGCCTTGATCGCCTCGGCGTTCTCCTCCTTCCAACGCGCGCCCGCTTCCCGGCGCTTGTCGGCATCGGTCGCCTCGGTCGGGTCACAATCTTTCGCCTTATCGTGATCGGGCATCTGATACCCTCCCTGTCCTAACGCGATATCCGAGTTCCATCATGCTCCTCCAGGCCGAAGCCATCACCCTCAAGATCGGCGGCCGGGCCCTGTTCCAGGATGCCAGTTTCGCGATCCACCCCGACGACCGCGTGGGGCTGGTCGGCGACAACGGCAGCGGCAAGTCCACCCTGATCAACGCGCTGCTCGGCGAGATCGAGCTCGACCGCGGCCGCATCGTCCGCCGGCGCGGACTGATGATCGGCCATGTGCCGCAGGCGGTGCCGGCCGACCTTCTGCCGCTGAGCCTGCACGAGGCCCTGGTGACGGCCCTGCCGGAGCCGGCGCGGGACGACCAGGCCTGGCGCGCCGACATGGTGCTGGACGAGCTGGGCATCGAGCCGGAGCAGTGGCACCAGCAGAAAGTCGCCGAGCTCTCGGGCGGCTGGCAGCGACTGCTGCTGGTGGCCCGCGCCACGCTGGCCGACCCCGACCTGCTGATCCTGGACGAGCCGACCAACCATCTCGACGTCGGCAAGGTGATGCGGCTGGAGCGCTGGCTGACCGAGCATCTGCGCCTGCCCTTCATCCTGGTGTCGCACGATCGCGAATTCCTCGACCGCGTCACCGACCGGACCATCATCCTGCGCGGCGACCGGGTGCGCAGCTACGGCACCTCCTTCTCCCAGGCGCGGCAGGAGCTGATTCGCGAAGACCTGGCGGCGATGCAGCAGGCCGAGCGCGACGAGAAGGAGGTCGAGCGGCTGGAGCGCGCAGCCAAGCGGCTGGCGATCTGGTCCAATCTGAAGGGCCACAATCCCGGCATGGCCCAGCGCGCCAAGGCGGTGGCGTCCCGCGCCGATAAGCGCCGGGCGGAGGCCACCGTGCCCCATCGCGAGACGCGCCGCGACATCAACCTCGACACGACGGAGGTGCAGCGCGCCACGCTGATCCGGATCAAGGACCATGTCGTGCGCACCGAGACCGGGCGGGAGCTGCTGCGCATCGAGCAGGACTTCATCCGCCGCGGCGACCGCATCGCGCTGCTGGGCCTGAACGGCACCGGCAAGTCGCACCTGATCCGCGACCTGATGGCCGCGATTACCCGGGCGGTGGCGGGCGACGCGCCGATCGGCCAGTCGATCGCCGCCAATCCGCAGCTGCGGCCCGGCTATCTCGACCAGCACCTGTCCGACCTGCCGCGGCAGATGCCGGTCAACCGCGCCCTGCAGGCGGCCTCGACCCTGCGCGATGCGGAGCTGGTGCGGGAGCTGCACAACATCGGCATCCCGATCGAGAAGCAGGCGACGCCGATCGGCAATCTCAGCTATGGCGAGCAGCTGCGCGTCACCTTCCTGCTGCTGCGCCTGCGCCAGCCCAACATCTACCTGCTGGACGAGCCGACCAACCATCTGGATATCGCCGGCCGCGAGCGGCTGGAGGATCTGCTGTCACGCGACGACGCCACCTGCGTCTTCGTCACCCATGACCGGCGCATGCTGCGCGCCATCGGCACGCGGTACCTGGAGATCCGCAACCGCCGCCTGGTCGAGGTCGACGGGCCGGATGATTTCCTGGAACGCGCTGCCGCCGCGGCATAACGGCTGACGTCCGCCCGACCGGCACCCGCTATCGGAAGATCCGCGACCGCCGCTTGGTCGAGGTCGACGGGCCGGACGGCTTCCGGGAGCGCGCTGCCGCCGCAGCGTAGCGCGGGCTGGTGGCCAGCGCGACGCGGGTGGCGAGGGTCAACGGCTCCGGCAGCGCGTCGAGCGCGAACCAGCCGATCTCGGCCAGCGCCGCCGGCTCGCGGTTGACCGGGGTCCCGCTGGCGATCTCGGCGCGATACACCGGCGCCACCCAATGGGTGCCCGCCGCCATGTCGATCTGGTCGACCAGGCACAGCAGCCCGTCGAGCCGGATGGCGACACCGAGCTCTTCCTCGATCTCGCGGGCCACCGCGGCCTCGACCGTCTCGCCGAAATCGACCTTGCCGCCGGGCAGGCCCCAATGCCCGGCCTCCGGCTCGCGCCGGCGCTGCACCAGCAGCAGCCGGTCGTAATCATCCAGGATGAAGGCGCCGACACCGAGACGGGGGACGGCTTCGGTCACAGGGTCGGCCATTGTGCGAATCCTCGATGGTCGGGCGTGGCGGCTTCGGTGACCTGCACCCGGTCGACCAGCGCGATGTTCGGCCCCTGCCGGCAGGCGGCGGCCACGCGATCCACGATGTCGGAGGGACCGGACAGCAAGGCTTCGACCGAGCCGTCGCGGCGATTGCGCACCCAGCCGTCCAGCCCCGCCACCTCGGCCTCGCCGGCCAGCCAGGCGCGGTAGCCGACACCCTGGACCCGGCCGGTGATGCGCAGCGCCAGGGCCTTGGGGCCGGCGTTCATTCCTCGTCCTCGGGCAGGTCACCGCCATAGAGCGCCGCGGCGACGAGGCGGATGGCATAACGCGCTTCCGCCTCCAGCCGCTCCGCCTCGAACCAGTGCATGTCGACGGTCAGGGTCGGCGGGTCCGAAACATGCAGCGCCCGGTTGCGGGCCCGGCGCAGCGTGTCGAAGCGCTCGTCCAGCCCGGCTTCGAGAAACAGCGCCCCGGCGTTGAGATAGGGGTCGACCGCCCGGCCGGACGCCATCGCCTGTTCGCGCAGATGCGCCTCGATCACCGCGACCGCGAGGATCACGGTCGCAACCCAGGCACCGGCGCCGAACACGGTCTCGAGCTCGACCAGCAGGGCCTGGGTATGATCGCCCACCGCCACATCGGGCCGGGGGCGGCCGGTGCCGCGGCCGGCCATGGTGTCGGCGAACCAGCGTGTCCGGGCCTCAACCTCGTCCCCGGCGCCCCGGCTTTTCAAGCCTGCGGCCTCATTGGGCGAAGATCTCTTCACACGTCCGCAGGTCGCCTTCGATCCGCGTCTTCTCCGTGCTGGGCGGCACCTTCGGCCCGGCCATGTCCTTGATCCGGGTGCAGTAATCGGCCCAGGCACCCATTGCCCGGTCGTCGGTCCGGATCATGTAGGGGTCGGTCGGGCCCGGCGCGGACCGGCTCGCCCACCGCGACCGCCAGGGACACCAGCAG